>CAYTWJ010000111.1:0-9309 GCA_964442055.1 uncultured Rhodospirillaceae bacterium
GTTGTCGAGGGCGATGTCGAGCTGGCGGTTGGCGGCGGCGATCTGGGCCACGGCCCTTTCGGCGAGATCCTTCGCCGCGATGATTTCGCGCTCGCTGTCCTTGCGTGCGGTTACGTCCGTATAGGTGGTGACGAGGCCGCCCTTCGGCATCGGGTTGCCGACGATCTCGAGCACGGCGCCGTTGGGGCGGACGCGCTCGAAACGGTGAGCCTTGAAGTGCCGGGCAAGCGCGACGCGTTCCTCGACCTGCCGCTCGATGTCGCCGGGGCCGTATTCGCCGCGCCGGGCATTGTGGCGGATGAACTCGGCGAAGGGCGTGCCGATGCGGCCGAGCTCGGCCGGGAACTCGAGCAGATCGAGGAAGCGGCGGTTGAACGCCACCAGCCGCAGCTCGTCGTCCATCACGCTGACGCCCTGATCGATGTTGTCGAGGGTGGCCTGCAGGAGCAGCGACTGGCGCGCGAGCTCGGCCTCGCGGCGTTTGATCCCGGTGATGTCGCTGAACACGATGACGATGCCGCCGTCGGCGGTGCGGCGCTCGTTGACGATGAACCAGCGCCCGTCGCCATAGGCATGCTCGAACGGTGCCCCCGGTGCGCGGTGTTGCACCAGGCGGCGCGCGATCCATGCCTCGGGGTCGTCTCCGACATCGCCCATCATCCCGGCGGCAACCGCCGCACGCACGATCGCCTCGAAGGTGACGCCGGGCCGCAAGAGCTCGGCGATAGGCCGGCACAGCTCGACATAACCCCGGTTGAATGCGATCAGGCGGTCGCCCCGGTCGAACAGCGCGAAGCCCTCCGAGAATGCTTCGATCGCTTCGCTGAGCCGGGCCTGGGCGGCGCTCGCGGCCATTTCGGCGTCGCGGCGGCGGCTGACGTCGAAGATGATGCCGTCCCACAGCACCGTGCCGTCCGGCTGCGGTTGCGGCCGGGCGATGGTCCGGATCCACTTGCGCTCGCCGGCAATCGTCGTGATCGGCATCTCGGCGTCCCAGGCGCCGAGCGTGCGCGAGGCGCGGCGGGCATCGTCGATCACGCGCCGGCGATACGCCGCGTCGATGCAGTTGGCGAGCGCCGCCGCGTCCATCAGGACGCGGCTCGGCGAAAGGCCAAAGAGGTCGCGGACGCCTTCGCTGATGTAGGTGTAGCGCATGCGTCCGTCGGCGGCGACCTCGCGCTGGAAGACCACGCCCGGAAGATTGGCGATCACGCCGGCAAAGCGGCGATCGACGGTTTCGAGGGCTTGATGGCGCCGCTCGCGGTTGACGGCGAGGCCGGCTATTCGCTGCAGGTCGAGCAGGCGCGCGCCGTCGATCGTGCCGAACCGCGCCGATGCCCGGTGCAACAGGATCAGCAGGCCTTCGGCCGGCGACCTGTCCGGGTTGAGCGGCAAGGCCGAGAGGGCGGCGAAACCCGCATCGCGCAGCGCCGCGCCCGCGCCGCGCCGGTCAAGCTTGACAGTCTTGACGCCGACGCTGCGACGGAGAACCTCGTCGAATGCTTGCGCGTGCGACGTCGACAGCCAGCGTTGCAAGGTGTCGATGGCCGCCGCCGCCAGCGTCGGCGCCGCCACCACCCGCAGCGCGCCAAGGTCGGCCTCGTCGTCGCACGTTGCCAGGACGCAAACCGTGTCGGGAAGCCGCGCCTCGGCCTGGCTTGCAACCGCCGCCAGCACCTTGGCCAGTTCGGCACCACCGCTCAGCAGGGCGAGGGGATCGGGCGCGGCCCGGTCGGGTTGCGGCGGGGTCTCGTTGCGCGGTGCGTCCCCCGCTGTCCGGCGCGACGTCGACACGGTGGCCTCCGCTCCGATGGCGCGGGAAAGCGCCTCGGATTCTTGGCCTTCCCGCCCCGATAGCCTGCCCCGGCAATGGTTAAGATTGAGTTGCCTGTGCGTCCAAAGGATTAGCTGAGCGCGGCCCAGCCCGGCGCATCGCGGTCGAGCAGCCGTTTGAGCGCGGCGAGATGCAGGTCGGCCCGCTGGCTTTCGCCGGCGATCTGCCGGGCCGTGCGCGCGGCGATCGCTTGGTCGACGATTTTCAGCGCCTTTCCGGTCGACTGGGCGAGCACCTGCACCATGCAGGCGCGCTCCAGGTAATAGAGGTCGTCGAAGGCGAGAGCGACGCTCGGCCCGCAGACGATGACCCCATGGCCGCCGAGAAAGAGCACGTCGGCGGCACCCAGGCGGGCGCACATGCGGTCGCCCTCGGCGGGGTCGAGGGCGAGGCCGCCGTAGGCGTCGTCGTAGGCGACGCGGCCATGGAAGCGCAGCGCGTTCTGGCTCGCCCATTCCAGCCGCCCGCCGTCGATCGCCGCCAGCGCGGTGGCATACGGCATGTGCGTGTGCAGGACGCAGGACGCGTTCGGCTTGCCGCGATGGATGCGGGTATGGATGAAATAGGCCGTCGGCTCCACCGGGTGGCGGCCTTCCACCACGTTGCCCTCGGCATCGACGACGACGAGGTCGCCGGGGGTGACCTCGGACCAGTGCAGGCCCTGCGGATTGACCAGGAACCGGTCGGCGCGGTCCGGCAGCGCCAGGCTGAAATGGTTGCAGACGCCTTCGCTGAGCCCGAGCCGCGCGGCCGAGCGCAGCGCGGCGGTGAGGTCGATGCGGGCCTGGCTGGCGGGGTCGTTGCGGATCATCGTGGCCTCGACGTCAGGCGGCCTTGGCGCGGCGCAGGACGTCGGCATAGAGCCCCGGATCGACATTGCCGCCGGAGGCGACGGCGATGACCGTCCGCGCTTCCGGCAGGCGGCCCGCCAGGGCGGCGGCGATCGACACCGCGCCGCCGGGCTCGACCACCAGCTTGTGGCTGAGGAAGGCGGTGACCATCGCCGATTCGACTTCGCCATCGCTGGCAACGACGCCGCCGGCCAGCAGCTCGCGGTTGATGGCGAAAGTCAGCTCGCCCGGCATTGCCGCCATCAGCGCGTCGCAGATCGAGCGGGCTCCGGGCTCGTTCGCCAGCCGCTTGCCGGCTGCCAGCGAGCGCGCATGGTCGTCGAAACCCGCCGGCTCGGCGCAGTAGACGGCGACGCCCGGCAGATTGGCGGCCAGCGCGGTGGCGATGCCGGCAGCGAGCCCGCCGCCGCTGCAATTTACCAGCACCGCGTCGGGGCGGATCTCGGCGGCGGCGCATTGCTCGGCGATTTCGAGCCCGACGGTGCCCTGGCCAGCGATGATCAGCGGGTCGTCGTAGGGGCGCACGAGGGTCAGGCCGCGCTCGGCGGCGATGCGGCCGCCGATCGCCTCGCGGTCCTCGCGGAAGCGGTCGAACAGCACCACCTCGGCGCCGTAGGCGCGGGTGTTGGCGATCTTGATCGCCGGCGCGTCCGCCGGCATGACGATGACCGCGGGCGCGCCGCACAGCGCCGCCGCATGCGCTACCCCCTGCGCGTGATTGCCCGAGGAATAGGCGACCACGCCGCGCCGCCGCTCGGCCTCGCCCAGCCGCGAAATGAAGTTGTAGGCGCCGCGGAACTTGAACGAGCCGGTGCGCTGCAGCGGCTCGGCCTTGATCAGCAGCCGGATGCCGAGTCGCTCGTTGAGCAGCGGGCTCTCGAGCAGCGGCGTGCGCAGGGCGAGCGGCTTGAGCCGGCGCGCCGCGTCCTCGATATCGGCGATGCCGGGACGCCAGGCGGTGTCAGAAGCGGGCAAGGAACTCATCGATGGCCTTCAAGCTTTCGGGTTCGTCGAGCAGCGGCACATGGCCGCGATCGGGGACGGTGATCCGGATCAGATCGGGCTTCTCCGCCGCCATGCGCGCGAAGGTGGCGGGGTCGAGGACGTCGGAGAGCGCGCCGCGCAACACCAGAACCGGAAGGTGGCGCAGGGTGCGGAAGAGCGGCCAGAGATCGGGAATCTCGCCATTCACCTGCTCGCGCAGCGCATCGCCGATCTTGAGGTCATAGTCGAGGCGGTAATCGCCGCGCGCCGGGTCGAAGACGAACGTGCCGCGGGCGTAGTCGAGCCAGCCCTCGCGCGGCAGGCCGGGATACCCCGACTCGAACTGTCGCGTCAGCAGGTCGGCGCCGACATCGAGGCTGGCAACGCGCAGCTCCTTGCCGACATAGGCGGCGATGCGGTCGCGTCCTTCGCTGGCCACCACCGGCCCGACGTCGTTGAGGATGACGCCGGCCAGCAGCGACGGCGCGGCGGCGCCCAGCGCCATGGCGATGAGCCCGCCGAGCGAGGTGCCGAGCACGACGACCCGCTGAACGCCGGCGACGGCAAGCAAGTGCAGCACGTCGCTGATGTAGGTGCGCGCCTCGTAGTGGCGCCAGTCGGGGTCGTAGCCCGAGCGGCCGCGCCCGCGATAGTCCATGGCGAGGACGCGGCGCGACGGCGACAGCCGCCGCGCCAGGCGGTCGAAATCGTGCGAGTTGCGAGTGAGACCGCTCAGGCAAAGCAGCGGGGTTGCCGACGACCGATCGTCCCCGTACTCGCGGTAATAAATCGTCAAGTCGTCCTGGGTGTGGAAAACGTGGCCGACATAGGCCGCGCTGTCCGCGTCCACCTTCGGCTCGTGCGCGGGCGCGTGCATCAAACGGCACCGACCAGGGCGGGGAGGTCGGCGAGCGTCGCCACCTCGACGTCGGGCGGGCCGGGCAGGCGCTCGGGCGCCTGGCCGCTGCGGTTGCACCAGACGACGCGGAAGCCATAGGCCTTGGCGGCATGCGCGTCCCAGGCGTTGGAGGACTGGAAGCAGATCTCGTCGGCTCGGACGCCGAGCTCGACCACCGCCAGCCTGTAGACGCGCGGGTCGGGCTTGTAGACGCGCAGGCCGTCGACCGACAGGACCGCGTCGAGCCGGTCGGCGATGCCGGCATGGCCGACCGCCGCTTCGAGCATCGCCGGCGAGCCGTTGGACAGGATCGCGGTCTTGAAGCCGGCGCGCTTCAGCCGTCCCAGGACATCGGGAACCTCGGCATAGGCAGTGAGACGCAGATAGAGGTCCATCAGGCGCTGGCGCAAACCGGGGTCGCCGAGTCCGTGTGCGGCCATCGCGAAATCGAGCGCGTCTCCCGTCACCTGCCAGAAATCGACGTAATGGCCCATCAGGCTGCGCAGCCAGGTATAGGCGAGCTGTTTTTGGCGCCAAGTGTCCGAGAAAGCCTGCCAGCGCTCGCCGATCTCGGCGCGGCAGGCTGCGGCGGCGGCGTTGACGTCGAACAGCGTGCCATAGGCGTCGAAGACGCAGGCCTTGATGCCGGCGAGGCGAGGGGGCATCGGGTGCTCCGTGCGAGGCGACGGCGAACCCTAACTCAGATGGCGCGGCCCGCCAATGCGCCAGCGCGGCACCCAAGACCCGCTCAGCAGGTGGCGCAGGTCTGGCGGCCGATCGCGCGTCCGCGCAGGTCCTCGTCGAGGCGGAGCAGTTGCGAGGCGTTGGGTGAGACCAGCTGCCGGTAGACCTGGACGCCTTCGAGCACGCGCTGGACGTAGTTGCGCGTCTCGCTGAACGGGATGAGCTCGATCCAGTCGACCGGATCGACCTCGGCCCGCCGCGGATCGCCCCAGTCGCGGATCCAGGACCGCACCCGCCCGTCGCCGGCATTGTAGGCGGCCAGCGTCAGGACATAGTTGCCGTCCCAACTGTCGAGCAGCCCGGCAAGGTAGCTGCTGCCGAGGCGGGCATTGTAAGCGGGATCGGCGGTCAGGCGCTCGTGGCGGTAGTCGATGCGCAGCGCGCGTGCCACCTGCTTGGCGGTCGCCGGCATCAGCTGCATCAGGCCGCGCGCCCCGGCGCTGGAAATGGCCTGGGCGTTGAACTCGCTCTCCTGGCGCGACACCGCCAGCACCAGGGCGCGCTCGGGCCCGTAATCGCGGGTCAGCGGGTCGACCAGCGGATAGGCGTCGTTGACCAGGGTGATGCCCGACTGGGCCGAGCGCTTCGCGGCGGCGACGGCGAGGTCGATGCGGCCGATCCGGCGCGCCAGGTCGGCGACCAGCGCATGCTCGCCGGGGTTGGCCGCGAGTTCCTGCAGGCGCAGCACGAAGGTTCGCAGCCGGTTGTCCTGGCCGAGCTCGGCGAGCAGGCGGGCCACCCGGACGAGCTCGCGCCGCTCGAAGGCGGTGACCTGCGCCGAGCTGGGCAGCGGATTGCGCGGCAGGGCGAGCGGTCCGCGCCGCTCGAGGGCGATCAGCGCCATCTGGCCGTAGAAGGTGGTCGGGTGCTCGGCGGCGCTGCGGTACCAGCCGCGCGCGCGGTCCTCGTCGCCCTGGGCCTTGAGCGCACGCGCCGTCCAGTAGGCGCCGCGCGCCTGGCTCACCGGAAAACGCACGCTTTCGTGGAGCCGGCGGAAATGCCGCTCCGCCGCCTCGGGTTCGTTGAGGAAGCGGAGCGCGATCCAGCCGGCGAGCCATTCGGCCTCGGCGAGATAGCGCGGATCGCTTTGGCCGTGCCCGGCGACGAGGCGATAGGCTTCGCTGACGCGGCCCTCGGCGAGGGCGCGGCGCGCCTGCAGGTGGCGCTCGACCCACCATTTCTCGGCCCGGCCGAGGTCGTCGGGCGCCTCGACGAGGATGTCCTCGGCACCGCCGCTGCGGCCCTTCTGGCGGCGCCAGCGCAGCCGCTCATAGGCGAGGCCGCCGTCGTTGGCAAGGTCGGCCGGCACCCGGTCGATCAGCCGGTCGACGTTGCCGGCGTCCTCGATCAGGCCGAGCCGCGCTTCGGCCAGCGTGCGCCGGTCGGATTCGACGCGCGGCAGCATGCGACGCGCGGCGGCGGTTTGACGCTCCCACAGCAGGCGGTCCAGTCGCGCCCAATTGTCGGCGTCGCTGAACAGCGTGTGATGATCGCGCCAGATCTCGGCCTCTTCCTTGCTCGCGAAATTGCCCTTGATCCAGCCGGTGCGCAGCCAGTTCAGGCCCTCCTCGCTGCGGCCGTTGTTCAGGAGCGCCGTGCCGTAGCGGATCATGCCGTCGCCGCTGAGCGGCTTGCGCTCGCCGAGCCAGCCGAGGACGCGGGCATCGGAGACCCGCCAATCCAGCGCCTCCTCGGCCCGGCGCTGCAGCGTCTGCTGGGCCGGCCAGTCGGGATGGCGCGCCATGAAGTCGGCAATGGTCTCGAAGTCGGCTCCGCTGCCCGGCTGCTGCAGCCACAGCCAGTCGATGGCCGCGCGCACCAGCGGATCGCCGGCCTGGGCCGCCTCGCGCCGGGCCTGTTCCCAGCGGCGTGCCTCGGCGGCGGCAAAGGCGGCGGCGGCGTGGCCGTGGGCGGCGGGGGCGAGGGCGCGCGTTGCCGGCGCGCTGCTCACGCTGGCCGTGGGGGTGTCGGTTTTCGGTTTCGCCGCCGGCTGCGGGGTCGTGGCGCTCTTGGTCTTGCTGCCGGCTTTGGTCGCGGCCGGCTTGCTGGCGGCCGGCGGCTTCTTCGTCGTCGGCTCGGCCGCAAGCGCCTGCGTGCCGTGCGCCGGCACCAGCAGCAGGGCCAGCCCGACGATGACCGTGCGTAGCCGACAAACCGTCATGACCATTCCGATTTCGTGTCGCATATGAACGCGGGTAACCGCGCCCGGTCAAGCCGACGCCCGGCCGGCGCGGCGGCGCCGGTGCGGCCACAGGCCTTCGCTTGCTGGCGGACGGCGCTGCCGCTATGGTCGCAACAGCCGATTAATAAAGAGGAAACCACAATGTTCAGAGGCTCCTTCGTCGCCCTCATCACCCCGTTCCGGAACGGGAAGGTGGACGACAAGGCCTTCCAGGATTTGGTCGAATGGCAGATCGCCGAGGGCACCAACGGGCTCGTTCCCTGCGGTACGACCGGCGAATCGCCGACCCTCAGCCACCCGGAGCATATGCGCGTCGTCGAGCTCTGCGTCGAGGCGGCGGCGGGGCGCGTGCCGGTGATTGCCGGTACCGGCTCGAACTCGACCGCCGAGGCGATCGAGCTGACCCAGCACGCCAAGAAGGCGGGCGCCGATGCCGCGCTGGTGGTGACGCCCTATTACAACAAGCCGACCCAGGCCGGCCTCTACGCCCATTACAAGGCGATCCACGACGCCGTGCGGCTGCCGATCGTCATCTACAACATCCCGAGCCGCTGCGTCGTCGACATGTCGGTCGAGACCATGGCGGCGCTGGCCAAGCTGCCGCGCATCGTCGGCGTCAAGGACGCCACCGGCGACCTGGCGCGCGTCTCGAAGCAGCGCGCGGCCTGCGGGCCGGACTTCTGCCAGCTTTCGGGCGAGGATCCGACCGCGCTGTCGTTCAACGCGCAGGGCGGGCAGGGCTGCATCTCGGTGACCGCGAACGTGGCGCCGGCGCTGTGCGCCGAGTTCCAGCGCGCCTGCCTGGACGGCGACTTCGCCCGCGCCCTGGCCCTGCACGACCGGCTGATGCCGCTGCACCAGGCGCTGTTCGTCGAGACCAATCCCGCGCCGGTCAAGTACGCGGCCAGCCTGCTCGGCCTGAGCAAGCCGGACTGCCGCCTGCCGCTGGCACCGCTCGCCGAGGCGAGCAAGGACAAGGTGCAGGCGGCGATGGAGAAGGCCGGCCTCGCTGCGCCCGAGCGCAAGCGGAAAGGAAAAGCGTAGCCATTGGCCCAGCCGCGCCGCGTGGTGGCGGAGAACCGCAAGGCCCGTCACAACTATTTCATCGAGGAGACCTTCGAGGCCGGCATCGCGCTGACCGGAACCGAGGTCAAGTCGCTGCGCGAGGGGCGCGCCAACATCGGCGATTCCTACGCCGCGGCCGAAGGCAACGAGCTTTTCCTCGTCAACGCCCACATTCCCGAATATGCCGGCGGCAACCGCTTCAACCACGAGCCGCGGCGGCCGCGCAAGCTGCTCCTGCACCGGCGCGAGATCGGTAAACTTCTCGGGAGCGTGCAGCGCGGCGGGATGACGCTGATCCCGTTGCGCCTATACTTCAATGAGCGCGGGCGGGCCAAGGTCGAGCTCGCCCTGGCCCGCGGCAAGAAGATGCACGACAAGCGGGTTGCCGAGCGCGAGCGCGCCTGGCAGCGCGAGAAGGGGCGCCTGATGCGCGAGAAGGGCTGAGCGATGGGCAACGACGAGCGACCGTCCCTGCTCGGGCGGATCAAGGAGAAGCTGATCGCCAGCAAGCAGAGGTGGGCGCGTGAGGGCCGGCTGCTCACCGGCGAAGCCGGCGAGCGCGGGCAGGGCCGCCTGCCGCCGGGCCAGCGCCTGGTGCGCGACTGGCCGGTGCTCGATCTTGGCCTGCAGCCCCAAATCCCGCTCAGCCAGTGGGAGCTGAAGGTCGACGGCCTGGTCGAGAACCCGCTGCGCTGGTCCTGGAACGACTTCATCGCCCAGCCCCAGCTCGACGACGTCTCCGACATCCACT
>CAYTWJ010000112.1:0-9269 GCA_964442055.1 uncultured Rhodospirillaceae bacterium
GGCGCGGCGGCAACGGCGCCGCAACCATTGAGTGGGGGCGTGACTTGACCGGTTCTCCCGCCATGACCGGAACCTGGATGCGCGCCGTCGTCCTGATCGCCGCCGCCGCGCTGGCGGTGGCGGCGAACTTCGCCTTCTGGTACCTGCCCAACCGGCCGGTCGAGCTGCAACGGCCCTGGACCGGCGACCCGATTCGTAGCGTCTCGTTCGCCCCCTTCCGCGACGGGCAGAGCCCGCTGACCAAGGTCTATCCCTCGGCCGCCGAGATCGAACACAGCCTGCGCGCCCTGCAGGGTCGGGTCGCGGGGGTGCGCACCTACACCGCGCGCGAGGGGCTCGAGATCGTGCCGGCGCTGGCCCGAAAATACGGCATGACGGTGACGCACAGCGCCTGGCTGGGCACGAAGAAGGCGATCAACGACGCCGAGATCGCGGCGCTGATCGACCAGGCCAACCGCTACCCCGATACCATCAGCCGCGTCATCGTCGGCAACGAGGTGCTGCTGCGCCGCGACCTCAAGCCCGAGGAGCTGGCCGGCTACATCCGTCGCGTCAAGGCGGCGGTCAGGCAGCCGGTATCCTATGCCGATGTCTGGGAATTCTGGCTCAAGCATCGCGAGCTGGCCAAGGAAGTGGACTTCGTCACCGTCCATTTCCTGCCTTACTGGGAAGACCACCCCGTCGGCGTCGACGGCGCCATGGAGCACATCCTGGCAGTGCACCGGATGGTGCGCGAGGCGTTCCCGGGAAAGCCGATCCTGATCGGCGAGGTCGGCTGGCCCAGCGCCGGCCGCTCGCGCGAGGGCGCGGTGCCGGGGCGGGTCAACGCCGCCCATTTCGTCGCCGATTTCCTCGATCTCGCCGCCCGGCACGGCCTCGACTACAACATCGTCGAGGCCTTCGACCAGCCATGGAAGACCCGGCTCGAAGGCACGGTTGGCGGCAATTGGGGCCTTTTCGACGCCGCGCTGCGTCCCAAATTCGGCCTTGCCGCGCCGGTGGTCGAGGAGCCGCGCTGGCCGGCCGCGTTCGCCGCTTCGACGCTGCTGGCGCTGCTGGCGGCGGTGTGGGCGGCCCCTTGGCGACGGCGGTTCCCGCCCCGGGCGCAGGGCGGCATCGTTCTGCTCGCCCAAGTGCTGGCAACGATGCTGGTGGCAGCGGCCCTGAGCGGCGTCGACCATGCCTACGACGGCTGGCGGGCGCTGTCCGCGACTCTGCATCTCGGCCTGCAGGCGGCGCTCGCCGCGGCGATCTTCGCCGAGACGCTGCGATGCGTCGCCGTCGACGCCGCCGACCCGCCGTTCCGCAGCGTCGCCGCCAGCCTGGCCGACTTCCGCGCCCACTGGGCTCTCTATCTGCCGCTCGGGCGCAGCGTCGTCTCCGCCCCGAAGCTCGCCCGCTTCGCCGCCGCCTGGCGCGACTGGCTCGGCGAATGGCTGCTGCTGCTCGCCGCGCTTCTTGCCTTCTACCAGACGGCGATGCTGGTCTGGAACGGCCGCTACCGCGACTTCCCGATCGAGGGCTTCCTGGTCCCCGCCTTCGGCTTCCTTGCTGCCCGGCTCGTGGTCGCCGCGGCGCGGGGCGGCGGCCTCGCGGCCCTGTCTTTCGGTGCCGCCTTTGGCGGCGGCTTGCCGACGGCGCGGCACGACACGCGCCGCGAGGCGGGCATCGTGCTCGCCCTGATCGCGGCGGCGGTCGCCCTGGTGATCGTCGAGAAGCCGAGCAACCGCGAGGCCGTTTTCTGGACCCTGACGGTCGCGGCGCTGGCGGTTCCCTACCTGGCGAGCTGGCTTGCCGTGCGCCGGGTCAGCGGCCGGAAGGCGCCCGCGCCAGCGGGCAGAAAATGAGCCGCCGGTCGAGGTTCGACGGCATTTCCACGCAAGGCGGCCAGACGATCTTGAGCTCGTAGACCGCGAGGACGGCGGTCACCGCGGCATATTCGTGGTCGGTGAAGAGGGCGTGAAGCGGCCCTTCGTGCGCGGCGATGATGCGCCGCATCAGCTCGTTGTGCCGGTTCTCGACATCGTCGGGCGAAGTGAAGTTGCTCTGGATGCGCACGAAGCGCACCGCAGGAGGAAACTTCGGCACCACGTAGGCCGATGGCTGCCAGCCGGCCATGATCACCATCGTCTCGGCGGGCCGCTCCAGCGCCGGCACCGGCACGGCGAAATAGTCGCGCGTGCCCGGCCAGGGCGCCCTGCCCCAATCGCCGGGCCGGTAGCTGGCGGCGACGATCACCGCCGCGAGGGCGATGATGCCGGCGCGCCAGGCCGGTTTCGCCGGCAGGCGATCCGCCGCCAGCACGACCAGGAGAGGCGCGAGCATTTCGATGCCGATGGCGTAGCGGTAGATCGAGAACAGCGGCAGCCAGACGACATAGGTCCCGGCGGCCGCCACCAGCACCAGCCTGCCGCGCGCCGCATCGGTCAGGGTGAGAGCCGGGGCACGACCCCGCCACCAGCGAAATATCCCCGCCGCCGCCGCCGTAGCGACGAAGCAGAAGGCAAACAACAGGCGCAGATCGCGGAAGTCGATCTCGCTGACGCGGCGGCTGTCGAAGGCGAAGACGAACGGATAGACCAGCGCCTCGGCCAGCGTGCCGGGCAGGAAAGCCGGATCGCGCCGGTCGGTGAGCGGCGCCATCGGCGAGCGGAAGATGCTGTTGAAATGCGGAAAGATCGGATTGCCGTAGCGCTGCCAGAGGAACCACATCCACCAGCCGCCGCCGGCGGCAATGCCGGCGATGACGCCGATGCCGAAGGCCAGGGCGACAGCCAGGGCGCGCCGCCAGCCGCCCCCCACGGCGAGGCAGGCGAAATTCAGGCCGAGCGCGTAGATCAGCATGGTCTGCTTCAGGCCGACGGCGATGCCGATGACCAGGCCCGCCGCCGCCGCCAGCGGCAGCGCCGCACGCAGCGCGCCCTCGGCAAGCTGCTGCTGGCCGACGACGATCAGCGCCAGCGAGCCGAGAAAGAAGAGGCTGAGCGCATTGTCGAAGAACGAGGTGCCGAGCTCGGCCACCATGCCGGCCCCGGTCATGCCGGCGAGGGCGAGGGCGAACGCCGCGCCGGCGCGCATTGGGCCGCGCGGCAAGGCCAGCGCCCGGCACGCGATGAGGTAGAGCAGGGCCAGGTTGAGGCCCTGCACCGAACCGAGGACGAAGCCCACCGTCCGCGGCGCCGCGGCCTCGACCAGGAAATAGTAGGGGACGTAGAGGAACGGGTTGTAGAAGGTCGGCAGCTGCGCCGGCACGATGTCGAAGCCGAAACGCCCGGTCAGGAAGGCATAGGGGTTGTAGTAGTGATAATTGCGCAAGTCCCAGTTCACGTCCTGGCCGAGGGCGAGCGCCACGAGGCCGAAGGCCGGCGCCAGCGCCAGGGCGGCGACCAGGCCGAGCCGCTCGGCGGGGACGGTGAAGGAACGCTCAGGGTGCATCTCGGCGCCGCATGCGCGGCCGCGACACGGCGGACCGCGAGAGCGCATGGATAGCATGAAATCCGAGCGGAAATGCCCCCCTGATCGTGACCTCGCGGGCTGGAAATGCCTGCATAAGCCGGCTATAAGCGATCTCGTTCGGGGCTTGGGCCTCGGCCACGCCTTGGTGCCTGCGGGCCGCCGAGCGGACAAGAAACAAGCGGGAGGAAAACCGATGTCGACATACGGCAAGCGCGCTTTGTTCGCCGGCCTCGTCGCGGCGGGAATTGCCATCGCGGCGCCTGTTCAGGCGCAAAACTTCGTCAACGTCCTCACCGGCGGCACGGCCGGTGTTTACTATCCGCTCGGCGTCGCCCTTTCCAAGATCTATGGCGAGAAGATTCCCGGCCACCGGGTCTCGGTCCAGTCGACCAAGGCCTCGGTCGAGAACCTGAACCTGCTGCAGGCGGGCCGCGGCGAGATCGCCTTCACGCTGGGCGATTCGCTCGGCCAGGCCTGGAACGGCGTCGCCGACGCCGGCTTCGCCAGCAAGCTCGACAAGCTGCGCGGCATCGCCGGCATCTATCCCAACTACATCCAGATCGTCGCCAGCGCCGGCTCGGGCATCAAGACGCTGGCCGACCTCAAGGGCAAGCGCATCTCGGTCGGCGCGCCGAAATCGGGCACCGAGCTCAACACGCGTGCGGTGCTGAAGGCCGCCGGCCTCACCTACAACGACTTCGCCAAGGTCGAATATCTGCCCTTCGCCGAGTCCGTGGACCTGATGAAGAACCGCCAGCTCGACGTCACGCTGCAATCGGCCGGGCTCGGCGTCGCCTCGATCCGCGACCTGGCGGCGTCGATCGATATCGTCATCGTGGCGGTGCCGGCCGAGGCGGTGCAGAAAATCGGCGATCCCGCTTACGTTGCGGGCGTGATTCCGGCCGGCACCTACAAGGGCCAGGACGCCGACGCGCCGACCGTCGTGATCAAGAACTTCCTGGTCAGCCATTCGGGGGTGAGCGCCGATCTGGCCTACCAGATGACCAAGCTCGTCTTCGAGAACCTCGACACGCTGGCCGCGGCGCACTCCGCCGCCAAGGCGATCAAGCTCGAGGATGCGCTGGCCGGCATGCCGGTGCCGCTGCATCCGGGCGCCGAGCGCTTCTACAAGGAAAAGGGCCTGATCAAGTAGGCAGGGGATCGAGGCACGCAACGCCTGGGCCGCGGGGATGAGCATGGGCGAAAGCGCGGCCAGGCCGCGCATCGTCGATCCCGAGAACCCGGCCGCGGGGACGGGACAGCTCGCCGGGTTCGACCGGCGGGCTGTTTTCGTGGTGGCGGTCGCGTTTTCGTTCTTCCAGGTCTATACCGCGGCCTTCAGCCCGCTGTCGTCGCTCGTCCTCAGGTCGCTGCATGTCGGCTTCCTGCTGTTCCTGACCTATCTGCTGTTCGGCTGGCGCTCGGGCCAGCGGCGCGAGCGCATCCCCTGGTACGACTGGGGGCTGGGGCTCGGGGCGTTCCTGCTCGCCTTCTACCACTGGATATTCGAGGCCGACCTGATCCTGCGCGCCGGCGATCCGAGCACGACCGACCTGGTGGTCGGCTTCATCGTCGTCGCGCTGGTGTTCGAGGGCGCGCGGCGCATCATGGGCTGGGTGCTGCCGCTGATCTGCATCGTCTTCGTGCCCTATGCCCTGCTCGGGCCGAGCCTGCCCGGCTTCCTCGCCCATCGCGGCTTCGGCTTCGACCAGGTCATCGACCAGCTTTATCTCGGCACCGAGGGCATCTACGGCGTGCCGACCTTCGTCTCGGCCACCTTCATCTTCCTCTTCATCCTGTTTGGCGCGTTCCTCGAGCGTGCCGGGATGATCGGGCTGTTCAACGACGTGGCGCTCGGCACGGTCGGCCACCAGAAGGGCGGCCCGGCCAAGGTGGCGGTGATCTCGTCGGGGCTGATGGGAACGATCAACGGCTCGGGCGTGGCCAACGTGCTGACCACCGGCCAGTTCACCATCCCCCTGATGATCCGCTTCGGCTACCGGCGCGAATTCGCCGGCGCGGTCGAGGCCACTGCCAGCATGGGCGGCCAGATCATGCCGCCGGTGATGGGCGCGGTCGCCTTCATCATGGCCGAGACCATCGGCGTCCCCTATGCCGAGATCGCCATCGCCGCGGCGATCCCGGCGCTCCTCTACTTCGCCTCGGCCTTCTGGATGGTTCATCTCGAGGCCGGCCGCAACAACCTGGTCGGCCTGTCCAAGGCGGAATGCCCGAGCGCCTGGCGCGCGGTCCGCGAGCGCTGGCACCTGGTGCTGCCGCTGATCGTGTTGGTCTGGCTGCTGTTCTCGGGCTTCACGCCGCTTTTCGCCGGCACCATCGGCCTCGGCCTGACGGCGCTCCTGATCCTCGGCACGACGGCTGCCAACGCCGCCGACAGGGTGCTGATGCGCATCGGCTTCTGGGTCGCGCTCGGCCTGGCCGCGGCGCTGCTCTACAGGGGCATCGGCTGGCGCATTGAGACCGTGACCTTCGCGCTCGTCGCGGCGCTGGTCGGCGTCACCTGGTTCGTGCGTGGCGGGCGCGAGATGCAGCGCCTGCTGCTCGAGAGCATGGCCGAGGCGGCGAAGAGCGCGCTGGGCGTCGGCATGGCCTGCGCGCTGGTCGGCATCCTGATCGGGGTCTCGACCCTGACCGGCCTGGCCAGCGACCTGGCGCGCATGATCATCGCCGTGGCGGGGCAGAACCTGCTGCTCGCGCTGGTGATGACCATGATCGCCTGCCTGGTGCTCGGCACCGGCCTGCCGACCATCCCCAATTACATCATCACCGCGTCGATGGCGGCGCCAGCCCTGCTGCAGATGGGCGTGCCGCTGATCGTCAGCCACATGTTCGTCTTCTACTTCGGCATCATGGCGGACCTGACCCCGCCGGTGGCGCTGGCGGCGCTGGCCGCGCAATCGATCGCCGGCAGCACCCATATCCGCATCGGCTTCGTCGCCACCAAGATCGGCATCGCCGGCTACGTCGTGCCGTTCATGGCGGTTTACACCCCCGCCCTGATGCTGCAGGGCGGCACGCCGTTCGACACCGGCTATGTCCTGCTCAAGGCGCTGGTCTCGATCGGTCTCTGGGGGGCGGCGGCGAGCGGCTGGCTGTGGGGCCCGCTCAACCTGGCCGAACGCGCCCTCGCCATGACCGCCGCCTTCCTGCTGGTGGTGGCGCTGCCGGTCACCGACGAGGCCGGCTTCGCCCTGACACTGCTCTTCCTCGCCTGGCATTGGTGGCAGGCCCGCCGGATGGCGCAACGGCCGGCCTGATGGCGCTCTGCTTGGCCGCGGGCGCCCTGACGGCGTCGCTGGCGGCGCAGGCTTTCACGCTCTCCTGGATGCACACCGTCGAAAAGATCGAGTGGCAGGAGAGCTGGCGTGTCGAGGCGGAAGGCCTGGTCCTGATCGCCAGCCGGGTCAAGGGCAGCGGCGCCGGCATGGAGGTGCCGGCGGGGGCGGTCGCCGCCGGTGGCTGGTTCCACTTCTGGCCCGAACGGCCGCCGTTGCGCCAATTCGTGCTGGCCCGGGCGGCGGCGGCGGGCGACTACGCGCTGTGCTGGGACGGCGGCTGCCTGCCGCTCGCACGCCTGGTGCCGCGCGACCCCGACCAGACCCCGGTCGTTCTCTTTCCCTGTTTCAGCCCGCCTTGAGCGGATCGGTGTCCTCAAGGCCTTCCGGCCGCCCCGGTTAGGCTTTAGTCTCCGCCGACGACACCCCCTGCCCGCCGTCCGGCGGGGCGACCAAGACCGGAGAGAGGAAGGAATGGCCCAGCGCCCGACCAAGCCGAAGCGGCGGAAGGCCAGCCGCAAGGCGAGCCCCCGCGCGGTCCGCAAGACCGTCGCCAGGAAGAAGGCCGCGCCGACCCGGCGCAAGGCGGCCGGCAAGGTCGCTGTCAAGGCGAAGAAGAAGGCGGTGGCCAAGGTCAAGGCCAAAGCCGCCGGCAGGGTCGCACGCAAGGCCGTCAAGAAGACGGTGAAGAAAGCGGTGGAAAAGACGCTCGAGAAGCGGCTGCCGCGCAAGCCCGCGGTCAACGTCGCGCCGCCGAAGCCAAAAGCGGCCGCAGCCCCCGCCGTCGCCGGCGTGCGCATCCTCGGCGCGATGGCGCCGGGTTACGGGCGCGTGCTCACCCCGCAGGCTTTGGCCTTCGTCGCCGAGCTCGAGCGCAAATTCGGGCCCGAGCGCAAGCGGCTGCTGGCGCTCCGCGCCCAGCGCCAGGCCCGGCTCGACGCCGGCGAGAAGCCGGATTTCCTGGCCGAGACGCGCGCCGTGCGCGAAGGCGACTGGACGGTGGCGCCGCTGCCCAAGGACCTGCTCGACCGCCGCGTCGAGATCACCGGCCCGGTCGACCGCAAGATGATCATCAACGCGCTCAATTCGGGCGCCAACGTGTTCATGGCCGATTTCGAGGATTCGAGCACCCCGACCTGGGCCAACATGATCGAGGGCCAAGCCAACCTGATCGATGCCGTCGCCGGCACCATCACCTTCGACGACCCGGCGAGCGGCAAGCACTACGCGCTCAGCCCCAAGACCGCGGTGCTGAAAGTGCGGCCGCGCGGCTGGCACCTGCCGGAGCGGCACGTGCTGGTCGACGGCGAGCCGATGTCGGGCTCGCTGTTCGATTTCGGCCTCTACTTCTTCCATAACGCCAAGCGGCTGCTGGCCCGCGGCGGCGGCCCCTATTTCTACCTGCCCAAGCTGGAGAGCCATCTCGAGGCGCGGCTGTGGAACGACGTCTTCATCCACGCCCAGACCCGGCTCGGCGTGCCGCGCGGCTCGATCAAGGCGACGGTGCTGATCGAGACCATCCTCGCCACCTTCGAGGTCGACGAGATCCTCTACGAGCTGCGCGAGCATTCGGCCGGCCTCAATTGCGGCCGCTGGGACTACATCTTCAGCTTCATCAAGAAGTTCCGCAACCATCCCTGGGCGGTGCTGCCCGACCGCGGCCAGGTGACGATGACGACGCATTTCCTGCGCTCCTACAGCCTGCTGGTCATCAAGACCTGCCACCGCCGCAACGTGCACGCGATGGGCGGCATGGCGGCGCAGATCCCGATCAAGGACGACCCCGAGGCCAACGCCCAGGCGATGGCCAAGGTGCGCGCCGACAAGGAGCGCGAGGTCGGCGACGGCCACGACGGCACCTGGGTGGCCCATCCGGGGCTGGTGCCGCTCGCCAAGGAGGTGTTCGACGCCGGCATGCCCGAGGCCAACCAGATCCACCGCAAGCGCCAGGACGTCCACGTCGCCGCCGGCGACCTCCTGCAGGTGCCGGCGGGCACGATCACCGAGGCGGGCCTGCGCCAGAACATCAATGTCGGCATCGGCTACATCGAGGCCTGGCTGCGCGGCACCGGCTGCGTGCCGCTCTACAACCTGATGGAGGACGCCGCCACCGCCGAGATCAGCCGCGCCCAGGTCTGGCAGTGGATCCGCCACGGCGCCAGGCTCGCCGACGGCCGCACGGTGGACGCGGCGCTGTGCCGCCAGGTGATCGAGGAAGAGCTCGAGAAGACCAGGGCCGCGATCGGCAACGGCCGCTTCATGCAGGGCCGCTACCGCGACGCCGCCAGACTGATGCAGGACCTGATCGAGGCGCCCGAGTTCCCCGAATTCCTGACGCTGGCGGCCTACGACAAGCTGGTCTCGGAAGGGGCGTAAGGCGGGCGACCCGCGCTGCCGCGGCGATCCTGCCGCATGGCGGCTTGCCACTGTCACCGATCGACCTTGTTCTTTGTGTGGGATCTCTCCGCAGCGCCGAACCGGCGCGGATGAAGTTCCGCGGGTTCGGTTGCTTTCCCA
>CAYTWJ010000113.1:0-9220 GCA_964442055.1 uncultured Rhodospirillaceae bacterium
GAGTCCCGGTCGCTGTGTTTGATCCGCACCACAACTGACTGGACTTGCTAGTGGTTCGGCCCGACGGATCGGGTACGAACCGTCGGATTCGAACCACTAGACTGGGCCGGGGCGGCGGGCTTCGCGCCGGAACCGAGGGGAGGGGTCGATGCGGCGGATCGAGATCGTGGCGCGCAAGGGCGCCGACCTTTACGGCGAGCTGGTGCGCAAGGAGCGCGAGCTGCGCCAGCGCAACAAGGGGACCTTCCGCCGCTCGGGCCGCGTCGCCGGCGGCACGCGGTGGGTCCACAAGGCCTATCCGGGCTGGATCGCGATCCGGCGCGGCGACGGCGGCACGGTCGAGGCGGTGGTGCGCACGCGCGCCGGCGCGGCGCCGGAATGGCAGATCGCCGCCGCCTTCCTCGGCTTCGTCGACCGCCATTTCGGCGCCGAGATCGCCGCGCTGCACATCACCTACGGCGCCTGAGCGGCCGATCAGACACCGACGATCAGCACGTCGATCGCGGCGATGATGTCGTCGCGGCGGCCGTCGAGCGAGGCGACGGGCCGGCCCAGGCTGCCCCGCTGCACGGCCGCCAAGTGCTCGGCCATCATGACGAAGTCGGCGCCGTCGATGCGAAGCGTCGGATTGAGGCGGCGCGTCGATTTCGCCACGTTTTCGACGCGGGCGAGCGGCACCACCACGCGCGTCGTGAACCCGGCGAGATAATTGCCTTGCACGTCGAGGACGTAGGGCACGGCGTCGCGCGTCGCCGGGTTCGGATTGGCGTGAACGTCGAACTGCGCCATCAGAACTGACGGAAGCCGTCGCTCCACAGGCCATGACGCTCGACGAAACGGTTGTGCTCCTCGATCGCCTCGCGGCTTTCGGCGAGCCAGAGGTCGGCCGCCCGCTGGCGCGCCAGCGCCGTCAGGGCGCGCTCGACTTCGGCCGACAGATCGAGGCCAAGCGCCGCCGCCGCGGCGACTATGTCCGCCTCGATCGACACCGAGATGTTCTGTTTCCTGCCGGGGCCGCGGCGCGCCCGCATCAGGGCATCGAGCGCGCGATCGAGATCGACCGGCGCAGCCTCCGCAGGCGGCACGTCCGCTCCCGACGCCGACCCGCTTGCGGCCGCAGCCGCGGCCTTCGCGGGGCGCCTCTTGTCGTCCTCCAGCACATTGCGGACGTGCTGGTATCGCAGTCCAAGATGGCGGGCGATCTTGGCCCGCTCCCAGCCGGCGGCGGCCAGCGCGCGGGTTTGCGCGCTCTTGGTCGGGTGGGCCGCCCTTACTCCGCGCCAAGAGCGTCGAATCCGGCAGGCTTCGATCGGGGCTGCTCATGATCGGCCTCCTTCGTTTCGGACTCTGCCACGTAACCATCAAAACGGGTCTTGATGGTCAAAGATAGACGGTTAGGCAGGTTGCGACGCGCGGGGCCGACGCTGCGCCTCAGCTGAACTTGCAGGACAGGCCGCCGTCCACCACCAGCATGTGGCCGTTGACGTATTTCGCCTCGTCGGAGGCGAGGAACAGACCGGCATGGGCAACGTCCCAGGCATCGCCCATCTTGCCGGTCGGCGACTGGGCGTCGCGCGCCGCCACCATGCGCTCGATGCCGCCGGGGCCGTAGGTGTCGGCCAGCGCCGCGTGCACCATCGGCGTGTTCATCAGCCCGGGCAGAATGCAGTTGGCGCGGATGCCCTTGGCCGCGTACTGGATGGCGATGTTCTGGGTCAGCTGGTTGACCGCGCCCTTCGAGGCGCAGTAGCTCGCCGCCGGGTAGCCGACCCAGCGCAGCGCGGCCACCGACGAGACGTTGACGATCGCCCCGGCGCGCTGGCGCTCCATGATCGGCAGCACCTCGCGGCAGCTGAGGTACATGCTCTTGACGTTGACCGCCATCAAATGGTCCCAGCTCTCCTCGCTGATCTCGACCGGGCCGCCGACCTCGACGATGCCGACATTGTTGACCAGCACGTCGATCCGTCCCCAGGTGCCAAGCGCGTCGTCGACCATTGCCTGGATCTCGCCGGCGCGGGTGGCATCGGCGGTGAAGGCCCGCGCCGCATGGCCCTCGGCGGCGATGATCGCGGCGGTCTCGGCGGCGGCGGCGCCGTTGCGGTCGGCCGCCAGCACCCGCGCCCCCTCGCGCGCGAACAGCACCGCGGTCGCCTTGCCGTTGCCCCAGCCGGGGCCGATCGAGCCGGCGCCGACGACGACCGCGACCTTGCCGGCGAGCCGCCCGCTCATGCGCCGGCCTTCTCGGTTTCGGCGGCGAGGCGCGCCCTGAGCTCGGTCTTCAGCACCTTGCCGTAATTGTTCTTGGGCAGCGCCGCGACGAAGCGGTAGTGCTTGGGCCGCTTGAAGCGGGCGATGCGGTCGAGGCAGAGGCGGTCGAGCGCCGCCTCGCTCAATGCCGCGCCCGGGCGCGGCACGACGAAGGCCACCACCTCCTCGCCCCAGTCGGGATGCGGCCGCCCGATCACCGAGGCCTCGGCCACGTCGGCATGGGTCAGCAGCACCTCCTCGATCTCGCGCGGATAGATGTTGCTGCCGCCCGAGATGATCAGGTCCTTCGAGCGGTCCTTGAGCGTGAGATAGCCGTGCGCGTCGAAGACGCCGACGTCGCCGGTATGCAGCCAGCCGCCGCGCAAGCTCTCGGCGCTGGCCTTGGGGTTGCGCCAGTAGCCGGCCATCACCACGTCGCCGCGGCAGATCACCTCGCCGGGCTCGCCCGCCGGCAGCGGCCGGTCCTCGGCGTCGACCACGCGCACCTCGACGTCGGAGCGCGCGATGCCCGCCGAGCCCAGCCGCTCGGGGAAAAGCGGCCGCGCCGGATCGCCGCCGACGGCGGCGACGTGCATCGCCTTGTCCATGCCGGTGATGGTCATCGGCGCCTCGCCCTGGCCGTAGATCTGCGCCAGCTTGGGCCCGAGCCTGTCCATCGCCGCGAGCAGGTCGGCGACGTACATCGGCCCGCCGCCGTACACGATGGTCTTGAGGTTGCGCGTGTCGGCATCGGCGAGCGCCGGGCTGTCGATCAGCCGCTTGACCATGGTCGGGGCGAAGAAGAAGGTCGCGCCCGGCCAGCGCGCCACCAGCGCCAGCGCCTCTTCCGGATCGAAGCCGCCCGAGGCCGGGATCACCTGGTTGGCGCCGCGCGCCACGTGCGGCAGGCCGTAGAGCCCCGAGCCGTGGCTGATCGGCGCGCAGTGGATGATGCAGTCCTCGGGGGCGATGGCGTCAACGTCGGCGAAATAGTTCATCGTCGCCAGCATGAGGTTGCGGTGCGTCAGCATCGCCCCCTTCGGCCGCCCCGTCGTGCCCGAGGTGTAGAACAGCCAGGCGAGGTCGTCGCCGCGCACCCGGTCGTTGAGCGGCGCCGGCTCGGCGCCGCAGAGCGCGGCGAAGTCGCGGCTGCCGGCGACGAGGACGGCGCCGAGCCGCTCGATCTCGCCTTCGAGCGGCGCCAGCGCCTCGGCCTGGTCGGCGGTGACGATCAGCGCCCGCGCCTCCGAATTGTCGACGATCCAGGCGATCTCGCGCGGGTGCAGCTTGGCGTTGATCGGCACCGCGGCGAGCCCGGCATGCCAGAGCGCGAACAGGGCCTGCCAGTACTCGACCGAGTTCTTCATCACCAGGGCGACGTTGTCGCCGGGCTTGAGCCCGAGCCTGCCGGTGAGCCCGCCGGCGAGCCGCGCCGCGCTTTCGCCGAGCTCGGCGTAGCTCGCCCGCACCTCGTCGCCGAGCGAGAGCGCCGGCCGCTCGCCCCAGGCCAGCGCCGCCCGCGCCAGCAGATTGGCCAGATTCATCGCCGCTTGGTCCTCCCCTCCCGGTTATACACTTGGCGGGAGCAGGGGCAAGCGGGTCAGACCGCGGCGAGCGCCTCGTCGCGATCGAAGCGGGCGTAGTATTTCGGCGCGATGCGCTCGACCGGCAGCAGGACGAAGACGTCGGTGGTGCCGAACTGGCGGTCGATCACGGCGCCGTCGCCGACATAGCCGCCGAGGCGCAAATAGGCCTTGACCAGCGGCGGCAGCGCCTGCAGCGCCGGCCGCAGCGAAATCGCCTCGGGGGCGAGGCGGTTCATCGCCACGTAGCGTCCGGCGTGCGCGCGCGCGCGCAAGCCCTCCGGCGCCAGGTGATGGTGGTGCAGGTAGGCGAGCGGCAACGCCAGGCGGTCCGCGTCGGTGCCGGCGAAGCTGGCGCAGCCGAACATGTGGGTGATCGCGTGCTCGGCCATGTAGGCGGCGATGCCGCGCCAGAGCAGCTGGATCGTCGCGTTGGTGCGGTAGTCGGCGTGGACGCAGGAGCGGCCGAGCTCGAGCAGGCTGCCGGCGCGGCCCAGGCGGTCGACCAGCGGCGCGATCTCGTACTCGCTCGCCGAATAGAAGCCGCCGTGGCGCTCGGCCACCGGCTGGCGCAGCAATCGGTAGGTGCCGACCACGCGCGGGCGTAGCGCCGGCGCATGGTCGAGCACCAGCAGATGGTCGCAGACCGAGTCGAAATCGTCGAAGTCGCGCCGCCGCGCCGCCATCGGCGGCGTCGGCGCCGCGCCCATCTCCTCGTAGAAGACGTTGAAGCGCAGGCGCTGGGCGGCGGCGATGTCGAGCGGATCGCGGGTGAGGCGGATCTCGAAGCGGCCCTCGGCGGCAAGGAGCCGCCAGTTCCCGGAACGCGGCGCAAGAGTGGCGACCGCCTGATTCAGCATGCTGCTTGGCATCGGCGCGGAACTATCGGCAATTTCGATGACGACTCGATGTCAGCCCGGTGACATTCCGGTTGCAGTGACGCCCCATGTCGGGGCGCGCGGCCCGCCCGCCCGAGTATGTAGTGATCGCCGAGCGGTCCCGTCAAGACATGGCCCGCCGCGGCGTTCGCCTTCGGCGGGCCAATAGGGCGACCGGCGCTTGGCGCCGCGCCCGCAAGAACGCCGGGATCGGCCCGGCCGGGTCAGCCCTTGGTGCCGGTCGGCGCCGGCGCCGGCGTCGATACCACCGACTGCTGGCCGTCGGACGACGTGCCGACCTTCGCCGACTGGTGGCTCGAATGGAGCTCGCAGGCGAATGCCGGCGCCGTGAAGGCGATCGCCGCGAGCAGCGCGAGCGAAGTCAGGACGAAACGCATGATGGCCTCCTGGCTGTCGAGCGGCGTTAACCCTACACCCGGGCCGGCGCCGCGGTCAAACCGGCCGTCCCGCCAGTTCGGCGACCGCCTTTTGGAAGGCGGCATAGGCCGACCGGCCGAAGCAGACGAAGAGCACGCGCTCGAGCGGGCTGTCCGCCGCCAGCCGCTCGTGCACGGTGCGCGCGGCGATGGCGGCGGCGCGGGCGAGCGGGAAGCCGTAGGCCCCGGTCGAGATCGCCGGGAAGGCGATGCTTTTCAGGCCGTGCGCCTCGGCGATCGCGAGCGAGCGCCGGTAGCAGCTCGCCAGCAATTCGTCCTCGCCGCTGTCGCCGCCGCGCCACACCGGGCCGACGGTGTGGATGACGTGGCGCGCGCGCAGCCGGTAGCCGCGGGTGATCTTGGCGTCGCCGGTGGCGCAGCCGCCCAGCGTGCGGCATTCGGCCAGCAGCTCGGGCCCGGCGGCGCGGTGGATGGCGCCGTCGACGCCGCCGCCGCCGAGCAGCGAGCTATTGGCGGCGTTGACGATGGCGTCGACGTCGAGCCCGGTGATGTCGCCTTCGACCACCTCGATCCGTCCGGTCATCGTCACCTCGGATTGCCTGCCGCCCGCGGGGCGGATTATAAGCGAGGCGCGCGCGCCGTGCGCGCCCGCCGGATCGTCCTTCCCTGTCCTCCCCCGCCGCCGTCGCCCCATCGCCGCTTCCCTGCCCGGTCTGCGGCGGCGGCGAGGCGCCGCTCTGGCTGCGCGAGGGCGCCCACGCGCTCTATCGCTGCGCCGCCTGTGGCCTCGTCTATCTCGATCCGCCGCCGAGCGCCGCCGAGATCGGCGCCATGTACGGCGACACCTATGCCGGGGCGAGCGAGAGCTACTTCCGCAAGGTGCCGCAGAAGCTGCGCCGCTCGCGCGGCCGCGTGCGCCAGCTCGTCCGCTTCCTGCCCGGCGGCGCGGCGGGCAGGAGCTTCCTCGATGTCGGCTGCAACGGCGGCTTCATGGTCGAGGCGGCGCGCGAGGCCGGGTTCGCGGCCTGGGGCGTCGAGCCGGACGGCGCGGCGGTCGCCTATGCGCGCCGGCACTACCCCGCCAATACCTATATTCACGGCACCCTCGAAGAGGCCGACCTGGGCGGCCACCAGTTCGACGCGGTCTATTGCTCGGAGGTGATCGAGCACGCCGCCGACTGCAACCGCTTCGTCGCCGCGCTGGCGCGGGCCGCCCGCCCCGGCGGCATCCTCTACCTGACCACGCCCGACATCGGCCACTGGCGCCGGCCGCGCGACGTCCGGCGCTGGGACGCCTTCTGCCCGCCGGCGCATTGCCTCTATTTCAGCCCGGGGAACCTCGCGCAGCTTCTCGCCCGGCACGGCTTCGCGGTGATCCGCCGCCGACCAGCCTTCAAGCCGGGCATCAAGGTCGTTGCGCGGCGGCTGAAGGGAGCGCCCGCGGGCGGGTGAGCAGCCAGAGCAGCGCCAGGCCCGGCAGCGCCGCGACCGTACTGAGCAGGAAGAAGGCCGGCCAGTCGAGCGTCTCGGCGACCAGCCCCGAGCTCGCCGACAGCACCGTGCGGCCGACCGCCGACAGCGCCGACAGCAGCGCGTACTGCGTCGCGGTGTAGGCGCGGTTCCCGCACAGGCCCGACAGGTAGGCGACGAAGACGACCGTGCCGAAGCCGCCGGTCAGGTTCTCGATGCCGATGGTGGCGACGAGCAGGCCGAGATCGGCGCCGACTTCGGCCTGGGCGACGAACATCACGTTCGACCCCGCCTGGGCGAGCCCGGCGAGCCACAGGCTCGGCACCATGCCGAGCAGGCGGTAGAGCCAGCCGCCGGCAAAGCCGCCGATCAGCGTCGCGGCGAAGCCGAAGATCTTGACCACGCGGCCGTACTCGGTCTTGTCGAAGCCGATGTCGAGCACGAAGGGCGCGGTCATCACCCCGGCGAAGGCGTCGCCGAACTTGAACAGCATGACGAAGAGCAGGATGGCGAGCCAGCCCGGCCGCGCCAGGAACTCGGCGAAGGGATCGACCACCGAGCGGCGCAGCCGCGCCGGCAGCGGCGCGGCTTCGAGCGCCATCGCCCCCGCCGGCTCGGGCGAGAGCAGCACCGCCGCCGTGCCGACCAGCACCAGGGCCGCCATGACCGCGTAGGTCGCCGCCCAGCCGGCCTGGCCGGCGAGGCCGCCCGTTTGCAGCCCGCTCGCCAGCTCGAAGGCGCCCGCCGAGGAGACCAGCAGCGCCACCCGGTAGCCGGCGACGTAATTGGCCATGCCGGCGGCGAAGCGCGATTCCTCGAGGCTCTCGACGCGGAAGGCGTCGATGACCACGTCCTGGCTCGCCGAGGCGAAGGCGACGACCAGCGCCAGCGCCGCGGTGGCGAGCGGGCTCGCGACCGGATCGTTGAGGCCGAGCGCGACGACGGCGAGCATCAGCGCGCCTTGCGTCGTCACCAGCCAGGCGCGCCGGCGGCCCAGGAGGCGGTGCAAGAGCGGCACGCGGAGCGCGTCGATCGCCGGCGCCCAGAGGAATTTGAGCACGTAGGGGAGGCCGACCAGCGAGAAGAGGCCGATGACGGCGAGCGAGACGCCGGCCTCCTTCATCCAGACGCTGAGCGTCTGGCCGGTGAGCGCCAGCGGGATGCCGGAGGAGAAGCCGAGGAAGAGGACGGCCAGCACGCGCGGCTCGACATAGACCTTGGCGGCGGCGAGCCAGCGAATCATGGCCGGCTTATACGACGGCGGGGGGAGGCGGGCAATGAACGCTCACCGCGCGAACCCCAGCCGCCGGTAGCTCAGCGCCGAGGCGCTGAGCTGGCGGACAGGAGCAACCCGCCGGGCACAGGGAGCACTGACAGTCTGGCGGGCAGACAGTTGGCGCTTCGAGGGTGACACAAAGAAAAGGCGGGCGACAATGCCGCCCGCCCAAATGACAATTTGCTCGCTGTCTACTTCTTGTGCTTCGTCGGGTCCACGAGTTTGTATCCCTGACCCGGTTTCGGCGTGGGCGGAAGCGGCTCACCCTTGGTAACCGTCCGCTCGTTACCCGTCCCGCCACCACGCGGGCCGACGATCTCGTATTGGCCCGAACGGCGAGCAGTCTCGCCCGGCTTTTGGGATTTACTCATGGGGCACCTCACGCTGCAATGTTGCGGCCATATGGGCCGCGCGGGGGCAGCTTCTCCGAAGGCGCCGCAGGCACCTCCGGGTAGCGCTTGCCTGTGTTGATCTCCGAAATGCGGCCGGGGTTATAGCCGAACCACGACGCGATGTCGTGCTGGGGGTCACCCCGCTGAAGCATCCCCTTGATGATTGCCGCCTCTTCGGCGGATGGCACTTTCAACGCGACGCGCATAGGTTCCTCCTATGTGCAGGTGGGAGGTCCCCCATTGACAGGCCCCCACAGGTGGGGTACGAGGTGGAGTCCGCACACAAGGACACCTGCCTCGAACGCTCTGACCTGACCCGGGAGACCGGGAGGGGGCCAGGTAGGGAGCGACCCGGGGCTGTAACCTCGGGTCGCGCCCCTCCGAAAGTTAAAGACCTATCAATTTTTGTGGACTGACGCAAGGGGTGGCGCGAATGAGCGCCAACCATCGCAACATTTTGTTACTCATTGCGTCGAGTTAGCGCAACCGACAGCTCTCATGCCCACTTTTTTCATGCGCGGTCGGTGCGGAGCAGATCGGCGCGATCCGCTGGAGTCTCGTTGCGGGGTCTTTCCTAGAACCGTCAGGATCCTGTCGAAAACGCCAAAGGTTCCCGCCACCCCCTACCGCGCGAACCCCAGCCGCCGGTAGCTCAGCGCCTCCGCGACGTGGATGCGGCCCACCCCCTCGGCGCCGTCGAGGTCGGCGAGCGTGCGCGCGACCCTCAAGACCCGGTGATAGCCGCGCGCGCTCAGGCGCATCGCCCCCGCCGCCTCGGCCAGCAGGCGCTTGCCGGCGGCGTCGGGCGCCGCCACCTGGTCGAGCAGCTCGCCGTCGACATCGGCGTTGGCCCGCACCGGCGCGCCGCCCGCCGTCATGCCCCCATAGCGCGCGCGCTGGCGTGCGCGCGCCGCCGCCACCCGCGCCGCCACCTCGGCCGAGCCTTCCGCCGGCGGCGGCAAGGCGAGGTCGG
>CAYTWJ010000114.1:0-3440 GCA_964442055.1 uncultured Rhodospirillaceae bacterium
ATCGTCGACGACCTCCGGCTCGATTTCGCCGACGTCGAGAACATGTTCCGCCAGAAGCAGCAGATCGTGCGCAAGGCGGCGATCCTCGAATACGTCGACGTGCGCAGCTTCGGCATGGAGGCGGTCGGCGGGCTCGAGCTGCTCAAGCAGTGGCTCGACATCCGCGACGGCGCCTTCTCCGACGACGGCCGCGCCTTCGGCATCGCCGCGCCCAAGGGCGTGCTGGTCACCGGCGTGCCCGGTTGCGGCAAATCGCTGTCGGCCAAGTGCGTCGCCGCCTCGTGGCGGCTGCCGCTGGTCAAGCTCGACATGGGCAAGGTCTATTCGTCGCTGATCGGCTCGTCGGAAGAGCACATGCGCCAGGCCATCGCCACCTGCGAATCGATCGCCCCCTGCGTGCTGTGGATCGACGAGATCGAGAAGGGCCTGCCGCGGGCGCGCGGCTATGTCGGCGACAGCGGCGTGTCGCTGCGCGTGCTCGGCACCTTCCTCACCTGGCTGCAGGAGAAGACGGCGCCGGTCTTCGTCTTCGCCACCGCCAACGAGATCGTCATGCTGCCGCCGGAAATGCTGCGCAAGGGCCGCTTCGACGAGATCTTCTTCGTCGACCTGCCGACCGAGGCCGAGCGGCGCGAGATCGTCGCCATCCATATCCGCCGCGCCGGCCGCGACCCCGCCGCCTTCGACCTCGACGAGCTGACCGCGCTGTCCGGGCCGCGCCAGTTCGGCCCCGACGTGGTGCTGACCGGCGCCGAGATCGCCGCCTGGGTCAACGAGGCGCTGATCCGCGCCTTCCGCCGCCGCCAGCAGGGCGAGGCCGCGGCCGACCTGGCGATGGCCGACTTCCGGGCGGTGGCCGGCCGCTTCGTGCCGCTGGCCAAGCTGCGCGGCGAGGAAATCCGCCGCCTGCGCGACTGGGCCGAGGAGAACGCGGTCGGCGCCTCGCGCAAGCCCGACGCCCGCGCCGCCGACGCCCCTCTGATCGGCGGCCGCGCCCTGCAGCTCACCTGACCCTTCCGGACCCGATTATCGGGTCGACAAGCCCCATCCATATCCTTAGCAGGAGATTCTTAACCCGCTCCATATACCAATGAACGATGTCGTCGTTCGCCGTCGGCGAACTTGCGCGGGAAATTGGTCGAGATGGAGCTGCATCCCCGTACCGCCAGCCACGGCTTGCGGCGCGCGCTTTTCCAGGGCGTGGCGGCGCTGTCACGCACCATTGAATCGCGCGACCTCTACACCGCCGGCCATCTGACCAAGGTCGCCCGGCTGGCGCGCCGCATCGGCCAGCTGCTCGAGCTCTGCCACGACCGGATCGAAGGGCTGCGCGTCGCCGCCACCCTGCACGATGTCGGCAAGATCGCCATCCGGCCGAAATCCTCACCAAGCCGGCGCGGCTCAACGTGCACGAATACGGGCTGATCCAGACGCACAGCGCGGTCGGCGCCGAGATTGTCGGCCCGGTGCGCTTCCCCTGGCCGGTGGCGGAGATCGTGCTGCAGCACCACGAGCGGCTGGACGGCTCGGGCTATCCGCGCGGCCTCAGCGGTGAGCGCATCGTCCTCGAGGCCCGCATCATCGCCGTCGCCGACACCGTCGACGCCATGGTCTCGCACCGCCCCTACCGGGCGGCGCCGGGCCTCGGGCAAGCGATCGCCGAGCTCAGGGCAGGCCGCGCCATACGCTACGACGCCGCCGTGGTCGACGCCTGTCTGGCCGCGCTCGCGCCGGCCTGAGGCCTCAGGCGCGCGCCGTCAAGGCCGCGGCGTGCTCGGCGCCGAGCCGGGCATAGTGGCCGGCGGTGTCGCGGATATAGGCGATCTCGTCCGCCTCCAGCGGGCGCAGGAAGCGCGCCGGCCGCCCGGCCCACAGCTCGCCCCGCTTCACGCGCTTGCCGGGGGTGAGCAGCGCGCCGGCGGCGAGCATCGCGTCGGTCTCGACCACGCAGCCGTCCATCACCGTCGCGCCCATGCCGATGAAGGCGAAGTCCTCGAGCGTGCAGCCGTGGACCAGCGCCATGTGGCCGATGGTCACGCCGGCGCCGATCTCGGTGCCGTGGCGCTTGCGCGTCACGTGCACCACGGTGCCGTCCTGGATGTTGGCGTCGGCGCCGACGCGGATCGAGTTGACGTCGCCGCGCAGCACGCAGCCGTACCAGACGCTCGCCCCCGGGCCGATCTCGACCTCGCCGCAGACCACCGCGTTGGGCGCGACGAAGGCGGCGCGGTCGATGCGCGGCGCCTTGCCCAGCACCGGGAAGACCAGCGGCGCGCTCACGGGAAGAGCGGCGCCTGCTCGAGCCCGGCGGTCTCGTCGAGGCCGCAGACCAGGTTCATGTTCTGCACCGCCTGGCCCGAGGCGCCCTTGACCAGGTTGTCGATGGCGCTGAGCAGGATGGCGCGGCCCTTGACGCGGTCGGCGAAGACGCCGATCAGGCAGTGGTTCGAGCCGCGCACGTGCCGCGTCGCCGGCGAGACGCCTTCCGGCACCACCTGCACGAAGGGCTCGGTGGCGTAGCGCGCGGCCAGAGTCTCGCGCAAGGCGCCGGGCGTGGCGCCGTTCGCCAGCCGCACGTAGATGGTCGAGAGGATGCCGCGGTTCATCGGCATCAGGTGCGGGGTGAAGTTGACCGTGATCGGCCGCCCCGCCGCCTTCGCCAGCTCCTGCTCGATCTCGGGCGCGTGGCGGTGGCTGGCGACGCCGTAGGCGTGGATGCCCTCGGCCACCTCGGCGTAGAGCGAGCTTTCCTTGGCGGCGCGGCCGGCGCCGGTGACGCCCGACTTGGCGTCGATGATGATGTCGTCGGCGTCGATCTGGCCGGCCTCGATCAGCGGCACCAGCGGCAGCTGCGCCGAGGTCGGGTAGCAGCCCGGGCAGGCGACCAGCCGCGCCCGCCGGATCGCCTCGCGGGCGAGCTCGGTCAGGCCGTAGACGGCTTCCGCCTGCAGCGCCGGCGCGCGGTGCGCGTGGCCGTACCACCTGGCGTAGCTGTCGACGTCGGCGAGGCGGAAATCGGCCGAGAGGTCGATCACCTTCTTGTCGCGCGGCAAGGCGGCGACGACCTCCTGCGTGGTGCCGTGCGGCAGCGCGCACATCACCACGTCGACCGCGGACCAGTCGACCTCGGCGATGGTGACCAGCCGCGGCAGGCCGTGGCCGGCGAGGTGCGGGAAGACGCTCTCGATGCTCTCGCCGGCCTTGCGCTCGGCGGTCAGCGCGGCGATCCGGGTGTCGGGGTGGCGCACCAGGAGCCGCAACAGCTCGGCGCCGGTATAGCCGCTGGCGCCGAGGATGGCGACCCGGATGGCATTGCTTTGCATGACGTCAACTTCCTTCGTCCGACGATTGGGGGATGGCGGCGCGCGGGCGGCCCCGCGCGCGGCGGTTCACGGCCGGGAGCGGCCGCGTCGTCGGAGAAGCTCTGCCCGAAGCGGGTT
>CAYTWJ010000114.1:3450-9202 GCA_964442055.1 uncultured Rhodospirillaceae bacterium
CAGCATAGCACGGTTTCCGTCCCTGGCGCCGCTCAATGTCCGGGCTCGGCCAGCCGGTCCATCAACGCCAGCAGCACGCCCGAGACCACGAAGGTGATGTGGATGCCGACCAGCCAGGCGAGGTCGCGGTCGGCGAGCTCGGCCGAGTGCATGAAGGCCTTGAGCAGCTGGATCGAGGAGATGGCGACGATCGAGGCGATCAGCCTGAGCTTGAGGCCGCTGACGTCGACCTTGCCCATCCATTCCGGGCGGTCGGGATGGCCGGCGGTGTCGATCTTGGAGACGAAGTTCTCGTAGCCGGCGAAGACCACCATCAGCACGAGGTTGGCGACCAGCACCAGATCGACCAGCGTGAGCACGCCCAGCACGACCTCGGATTCCGACAGCGTGACCATGCCGGGCACCAGGTGGACGAGCTCGACCAGGAACTTGACGGTGAGCACGAGCAGCGCCACGACCAGGCCGAGATAGAGCGGCGCCTGGATCCAGCGGCTGGCGAAGATCACCCGTTCGAGAACCTTTTCCATTCCCTTCGCTCCGTCGCGGGCAAAGAAAAAGCGGGGCCCGACCGTGGCCAGGCCCCGCTTCGCAACCTCGTCGCGATGCCTAGCGCTTGGAGAACTGGTAGCTGCGGCGGGCCTTCGGCTTGCCGTATTTCTTGCGCTCGACCACGCGGCTGTCGCGGGTGAGGAAGCCGCCCGACTTCAAGAGCGCGCGCAGGTCCGGCTCGTAATGGGTCAGCGCCTTGCTGATGCCGTGGCGCAGCGCACCGGCCTGGCCGGACAGGCCGCCGCCCTTGACCGTGGCCCAGATGTCGTACTGGGTCGCGCGGTTGGCGACGACCAGCGGCTGCTGCAGCAGCATGCGCAGCACCGGCCGGGCGAAATAGGCGTTGCTCTCGCGCCCGTTGATGGTCATGCGGCCCGAGCCGGGCTTGAGCCAGACGCGCGCCACCGCGTTCTTGCGCTTGCCGGTGGCATAGGCCCGGCCCTGGCGGTCGATCTTGGGCTCTGCCGCCTCGGCCGGCGCCGCGGCCGGCATCGCCTGCTTGAGATCGGCGAGCGTGCGGGTCTCGGCCATGCTCAGTCGCTCCTCTTGTTCTTCGGATTCATCGCCGCGACGTCGAGCGCCGCCGGCTGCTGCGCCTCGTGCGGATGCGCCGGCCCCTTGTAGACGCGCAGGTTCTTGAGCTGCTGGCGCGCCAGCGGGCTTTCTTTCGGCAGCATGCGCTCGACCGCCTTCTCGATCACCCGCTCGGGGTAGCGGCCTTCGAGCCGCTCGCCCAGCGTCTGGCCCTTGATGCCGCCCGGCCAGCCGGTGTGCCAGTGGAACACCTCGCGCGCCGCCTTGCGCCCGGTGAGGCGCACCTTCTCGGCGTTGACGACGATGACGTTGTCGCCGCAATCGACATGCGGCGTGTAGCTCGGCTTGTGCTTGCCGCGCAGCCGCTTGGCGATCACGCTGGCAAGCCGGCCGAGCACCAGCCCGTCGGCGTCGATCAGCACCCACTGCTTGGTCACGTCCGCGGCTTTGGCGGAATAGGTCTTCATGGCGGCTTCCTGAATCTGTCGGGCCGGCTTGCCGTCCCGTCGAAGGCGGCGATATAGGCCGTCGCACGGTCGGCTGTCAACCAAATAATCCGCCGAATATCGGGGCTTAGCGCACGGTACTATAGTAAGCGCCGGCTAATTACTTGAAGAATATCATCTATTCGTCGGGTGCGAAAGGGATCCGTCCCTGGCCCCGGGCAAACCGGTTGGCTCCCCTCTTCCCCCGCCGCTGCGCAGCCTGACCTCCGAGGGGCGCCCTTAGGTCGCCCCACTCCACTGGAGGTCTTCCCATGTCGCAACGCTTCCGCTTCTCAACCCGGCTCGCCGCGCTGGCCGGCGCCCTCGCCATCGGCTCGTTCGCGCCGGCCGCGCCGGCGCAACCGCTGAACCCTTACTACTACGTCGATGAAACCGCGCTTCCCTTCGACGCCCTTCCCGGCGCGACGGCCCATTGGGGCGTGCACAAGAACGCCGGCTACCGCATCGAGGTGCCCGGCCACTGGAACGGCAAGCTGGCGCTCTACGCCCACGGCTTCCGCGGCTACGAGCCCAGGCTCACCGTCGACAACCCCCGCATCCGCGAATACCTGATCGAAAACGGGTACGCCTGGGCGGCGTCGAGCTTCAGCCGCAACGGCTACGACATCGGCGCCGGCGTGCAGGACATGGTCGCCCTCCTCGGCGCCTTCCGCGATCGCTTCGGGGCACCGACACGCACGTACATGATGGGCGAATCGATGGGCGGCCACGTCGCCGCAGTGGCGATCGAGCAATATCCGAAAACGTTCAGCGGCGCGCTGCCGGTCTGCGGCAACCTCGGCGACGTTGCGCTGTTCGACTGGTTCCTCGACTACAACCTGGTCGCCCAGGCCTTGGTCGGCTGGCCGGCGCAGTTCCCGCCGCCGCCCGATTACCTGAGCACGACCGCGGCAACCGTCGCCGCGATGCTCGGCCTGCCGGGATCGGCCAATCCTGTGCTGACTCCTGCCGGCACGGCCTTCAAGGCCGCCACCCGCCAGCTCACCGGCGGCGACCGGCCGCTTTTCGACACCGGCTTCTACGTCTGGAACCAGGCGACGGTGGCGCCCGGCGTGCCGATCCCCTTCCTGTTCCAGTTCGGCGCCGACGATGGCAGCGTGGTCGGCATCGCGCCCGGCAATGTCGCCAGCAACGTTGATACGGTCTACCAGCTGGACGGCGATCCGGCGCTCTCGGCCCAGGAGGCAGGGCTCAACGCCGCCGTGCTGCGAGTGGCCTTTGATCCGCAAGCGCGCCACGCCGACGGCATCGCCGACATCCCGCCCATCAGCGGCAAGCTGCCGGTGCCGGTCATCAGCCTGCACACGCTCGGCGACCTGTTCGTGCCGTTCTCGATGCAGCAGGCTTACGCCCGCCGCGTCGCCGAGCAAAGCCGCACGGACCTGCTGCGGTCGCGGGCCATCCGCGATGTCGGCCATTGCAGTTTCCTGCCGCAGGAGCTCGCGGCCGCCTTCGCCGACCTGGTGGCCTGGGCCGAGCAAGGGGTCGCGCCGGCAGGCGACGACGTCCTCGATGCGGCCACGGTCGCCGACGAAAAGTTCGGCTGCCAGTTCACTTTGCTTGACCGGGCGTTGCCGGGCGTGGCGGCCTGCAGCAGCCCCTGAGACTGCCGGCCCGCCGTGCGCGGCTGCGGGGAGCCCGCTCCCGGGACGGCGTCCGGGGCGGGCTCTTTCCGCCACCTCATTCCCGGTCGGGCGGAATCGAATAGGTCACGGTCGCGTGCGCCACCGGGTCGGGAGCGTTGTTGGCGTAGATGCCGACCTCGCCGACCGCGAGCCGCCGGCCGAGCTTGAGCAGGCGCGCCTCTGCGATCAGCTCGCCGGGCTCGGGCTTGCGCAGGAAGTTGATGTTGAGGCTGGTGGTCACGGCGAGCGCCACCGGGCCGATCTCGGCCAGCACGGCAAGCCAGATCGCGCAGTCGGCCAGCGCCATCAGCGTCGGCCCCGAGACCGTGCCGCCCGGCCGCAAGTGCTGATACTCGGCCGGCATGCGCAGGCGGATCGAGCGCTCGCCGACCGCGTCGACGCGGATTTTCATATGCTCGATCTGCGGGAAGTGCTCGGCAATGAACGCCTCGAGCGCCTCCGCCGTCATCGCCGGCATGACCCCTGCCCTCTGCTGGCCGCGCGGCGCAACTTAGCCAACGGCGGCGCCGTCAGCAACGCGCCCGAGGCCATTGCCGCTTTGCCCGGCGCGCCGCCCGGGGTATCATCCCGGCCGATCCGCAACCGGGGAGAGTCGCCGCTTGTCCGCCACGCCCGCCGCCCAGCCCGCGCCGGAGCCGATCCTGCTGCGCCGCGACGCCGACGGCGTCGCCACGCTGACGCTCAATCGTCCGGCGGCGCGTAACGCGCTGTCGTCGGCGCTGATGACGGCGATGCAGGACCAGCTCGACCGCCTCGCCGGCGACGCGTCGGTCCGGGTGGTGGTCATCGCCGGCAACGGCCCCGCCTTCTGCGCCGGCCACGACCTCAAGGAGATCCGCGCCAATCCCGGCCGGCAGCACTACGAAGCGCTGTTCGCCCAGTGCTCGCGGATGATGGAATCGATCGTCCGGCTGCCCAAGCCGGTGATCGCCAAGGTGGCGGGCGTGGCCACCGCCGCCGGCTGCCAGCTCGTCGCCTCGTGCGATATGGCGATCGCCGCCGAAGGCGCGCGCTTCGCCGTCAACGGCATCGACCAGGGGCTCTTCTGCTCGACGCCGATGGTGGCGCTGTCGCGCAATGTCGGGCGCAAGCAGGCGATGGAGATGCTGACCACCGGCCGCCTGATCGGCGCCGATGAGGCGGTGCGCGTCGGCCTGGTCAACCGCGCCGTCCCGGCCGCGCGGCTCGACGACGAGGTGGCGGCGCTGGCGCGCGTGCTCGCCGAGAAGCTGCCGGCGGCGCTGGCGCTCGGCAAGGCCGCGTTCTACCGCCAGCTCGAGATGCCGCTCGACGAGGCCTACCGCTATACCAGCGGCGTCATCACCTGCAACCTGCTCGATCCCGACGTCGAGGAGGGCATCGACGCGTTCCTCGAGAAGCGCGAGCCCGCCTGGCGCCGCAAGTGACCGCGACGAGCCCGGCCAAGCCAAAACCGATGAGTCACGACGCTTATCCGGACGCCTATATCCGGGACATCCTGCGCAACGTGCGCACCATCGCCATGGTCGGCGCCAGCAGCAACTGGAACCGGCCGAGCTACTTCGCGATGAAGTACCTGCAGCAGAAGGGCTACCGGGTAATCCCGGTCAACCCGCGCGAGGCCGGCAAGGAGATTCTCGGCGAGAAGGCCTACGCCACCCTCTCCGACATCCCCGACAAGGTCGACATGGTCGACTGCTTCCGCGCCTCCGAGGCGATCCCGCCGATCGCCGACGAGGCAATCAAGATCGGCGCCAAGGTGCTGTGGATGCAGCTCGGCGTGCGCAACGACGAGGCCGCCGCCAAGGCTGAGAAGGCCGGCCTCAAGGTGGTGATGAACCGCTGCCCGAAGATCGAGTACGGGCGCCTCTCGGGCGAGATCGGCTGGCTCGGCATCAACACCCGCGTGATCTCGAGCAAGCGCCAGAAGAGGATCTGAGACGATGGCCAAATCGACCGCCCGCCGGCGGGCCCCCGCGACTTCTCCGGCCGCGTCCCGCGAGCCCGGCTTCGACACCCTGGCGATCCATGCCGGCGCGGCGCCCGATCCGACCACCGGGGCGCGGGTGACGCCGATCTACCAGACGGCATCATACGTCTTCGACGACGTCGACCACGCCGCCAGCCTGTTCAACCTGCAGGTCTTCGGCAACATCTACACGCGCCTGACCAACCCGACCACCTCGGTGCTCGAGGAGCGCATCGCCGCGCTGGAAGGCGGGCGGGCGGCGCTGGCGGTGGCGTCGGGGCACGCGGCGCAGCTGGTCGCCTTCCACACCCTGATGAGCCCCGGCGACCACATCGTCGCCTCGCGCAAGCTCTATGGCGGCTCGATCACGCAGATGAGCCACAGCCTCAAGCGCATGGACTGGGGCGTCAGCTTCGTCGACCCCGACGACCCGAAGAACTTTGCCAGGGCGCTGCAGCCGACCACCAAGGCGATCTTCATCGAGAGCCTGGCCAACCCGGGCGGCGTGGTCTGCGACGTCGAGGCGATCGCCAAGGTGGCGCACGGTGCCGGCATCCCGCTGATCGTCG
>CAYTWJ010000115.1:0-9170 GCA_964442055.1 uncultured Rhodospirillaceae bacterium
GATGACCGTGTTCGCGGCGCACCGCCAGCGCGCGATCCGGCCTTCTGCCTGCAATATCCGGCCGAGTGCGAGGGGGACTGGATGCTCGAGCGCGACCGCGACGCCGCGCGTCGCCGCGAGCAGTCGGAGCAGCAACGTCGCGCCCGCGGCGGGGACCCTACCGGCGGCCGCCAACCGGATCGGCCGCCAGAGCCGCCACTGACCGAATCGCAGCGCTACGGCATCTATTGCGACAGCGATCCCGGCGCCTGCTCGGGCAACTACATCCTCGATCGCGGCCGCCTCGACGTCGAGGATCTCAGACGCCAGCGCGACGAGAGCCGGCGCAAGTCGGACCGGATCAAGTACGGCCGTTGACCGCCGAGCCGGGCAAGGTAAGCCCGCGCGCCGCGAGCAGCGCCTTGATGGCGGCAATCCCCTTGGCCCCGACACTTTGCACCCAGCCGAGCTCGCGCTCCGACAGTCGTGCGAGTTCGCCCACGGTCTCGATGCCGAGTTCGCGGCGCAGCGCACCGACGACGCGGCGCGGCAGCAATCCCGCTTCGGAAAGCAGCCACAGATCGTCGGCGTCGGCGCTGAGCGCCCGCCGCGCCGCCTGCCAGCGTTCGACCTGCGCCACCAGCATGCCGGCGTAGGCGCGGCTCACGCCGAGCGCCTCGCCGACCTGCTCCAGGGTGTGTCCGCCATTGCGGAGGTCGCATGCCTGCAGGGCCTTGTCGGATGGTCGGAACATGGCACCCTCACATCGCTCGCACACTGGCCAGGAATTTCCCGATCTCGTCGCGCAAGATGGTGGACTGCCGCGAGAGATCGCTCGACGCCTCAAGTATCTGCGCCGCCGCAGTAGCGGTTTCCGCCGCCGCGCCGCTGACGCCGCCGATATTCGCGCTGACCTCGGTCGTGCCGGCGGCGGCCTGCTGGACGTTGCGGCTGATCTCGCCGGTGGCCGCGGTCTGCTCTTCGACCGCGGACGCGATCGCGGTCGAAATCTCGTTGATCTTGCCGATGATGCCGCCGATCGACCCGATGGCGGCCACCGCCTCGCCGGTCTTGGCCTGGATGGCGGCGATCTGCGCCGAAATCTCCTCGGTCGCCCTGGCGGTCTGGCTGGCGAGGTTCTTGACCTCCGAGGCCACGACCGCGAAGCCCTTGCCGGCCTCGCCGGCCCGCGCCGCTTCTATGGTGGCGTTGAGGGCGAGCAGATTGGTCTGGCCGGCGATGGTGCGGATCAGCGATACGATGTCGCCGATCTGCCGGGCCGCGGCGTCCAGGCTGTCAACCGTGGCATTGGTGGCGGCCGCCCGGCTGGCGGCGTCGGCGGCGACGCGGCTCGCTTCCGTCACTTGGCGGCTGATTTCGCCGATGGCGCCGGCCAGCTGCTCGGCGGCGGTGGCCACCGTCTGCGTGTTCGACGATGCTTCCTCGGCCGCGGCGGCGACGGCGGCGCTCTGCCTGGTGGTCTGCTCGGCAATTGCGGCCATCGACTGCGAAGACGCCTGCATCTCGGCCGCGGCCGATGAGACGACCTCGACCGCCGACTGCACACTGCGCTCGAAATCGTCGGCGAGCTTCGCCTGCTTGCTGATCACCGACCAGGTGATCATCGGACCGAGATAGCGGCCGTCCTCGCCCATGATCGCGGTGGCGAGCAGGTCGAGCGTCTCCTCACCGAGCTTGAAGCGCGCGCGGTGCGGCAGGTTGCGCGCATCCGACAGCAGCCGGGGCTGTTGCGCCGGGTTCTTGTGGAAAATATCGATCGAGCTGCCTAGGATGCGGTCGCTGCGCACCGGCAGCAGGTGCTCGATCTGACGCAGCATGGTCAGCGAGCTGCGGTTGAGGTAGTTGATGGTGAAGGTTTCGGCGTCGCAGGCCATGACCCCGACCGGCATGTCGTCGAGCATGGCGCGATAGCGCGCCGTCTCGGCGCGCAACGCGGCGGCTTCCCTTTGCGTCTTGCCGTTGAACATTACTCGCAGCAGGCGCATCGTCTTTCCCTCCCGCAACAGAGTACACGACCAAAAACCGAGGATTGTTCGGCGTCGGCCACGATCTAGCCATGTCGCAAGGGGAATAATTGAAGTGAACGCGTTAATTAACGTTAAAAAATGCTCTATTTCTGAAAGGAGGGCAAGATATTCCAAAGGATCATTACTTATGAACAGGGATGCATGCCTTCTCCTTACGTTGAAAAGGAATAAAGGACCTATTCGAACGGGCGCTGATCTATCTCTTTTGACCTGCGCACGCGGAATACATGTTAGTCCTTTAGGATGTACCCGTTGGCGTTGTGCGGAGGGCGCTTATTAATTATTATTGCAATCACACGATCGAGCGAACCAGGTGCTATAAATTAATGCAATTCAGCTCGCATCTTCTCACGAAAGGCGCCGGGGTGAGCTCAGCGGAAGCGTCCGAAGCCGTTCTGATTATTAGCGATTCCGACATACTCTTCGAAGGGCTGCGGGCCATACTTCGGCGGGTCTACCCGCGTTCAACCCTGCAGCGCGCGACGTCCCTAAGTTCAGTCCCCTATAGCAAAGGCGAGGAGCAGCGCTTCGCCCTGCTGATCTATGACGAGCAAGAAAAACTCCGGCAGGACGAGAGCGATTTCGAGCGGCTGGGACTGAGGTGGCCGCTGGCGCGGACCGTCCTGCTGACGGCAAGACCCTTGGCGACCCACGCCGCCCCGCCGTTCGCTCACGTGCACGGCTATCTGCACAAGAGCCTCGACACGGAAACGCTGACCGCAGCATTCCGCCTCGTCGCCGCCGGCGGCGTTTTCGCCTGTCCCTACTTTTCCGGCGAACAGGCGGCGACCCCGCCGCATCAGGCCGCCGCGGCCTCGCCGGCCGCGACCGCGAGGGCCGGCCGCTCCAACGGCACGCGCAATCTGACGCCGCGCCAAGGCGAGGTCTTGCGCATGCTGGCCCAAGGCTATTCCAACAAGGACATCGCCAACCAGCTCGGGTTGCACCCCGGGACGGTGAAGCTGCATGTCCGCGCCATCCTGAAGGCGCTCAACGTTGCCAACCGCACCGCGGCGGCCAAGGCGGCCTGGACGGACGGTCTGGTTTGACCGGCGCCGCGGCTCAGCTTGTTCCGTTGCCCCGATCGGCCTCTTCCGGCCGACGCGGCGGCATCCGGCCCCGCTCTTCCCGCTCTTCCTCCCAGCGATAGCGCGTCTCGATGATGACGGCATCCGACGGCCGCCGCCGCCGGGGCGCCAGCAGGAAATAGAGCCAGAGCACCGCCGCCGCGACCGGCAGCGTGATCGCCAGCGCCACCAGAACGCTGGCCGCGAATAGCAGCGTCAGCGCCAGTACGGCGACGATGATCGCCGCCGCGGCAAGGGCGCGCAGATAGGCGCCGATCATTTGCCGGCGCCGCGCCCAAGGTCGGGCCGCCGCGTCATCGCAAGCCCGACTCCTTGGCGACATTTGCGGTGACGAGCCGCGCCTGCGCCTTGCTGCGATGCGCCGGCGGCAAGGGAACCGCCCGGCCGGTGCCCAGGCTGGCCTCGCAGGCGGTGCAATCGCTGGTCGCCACCAGCTTCCCGGTCTCGCTGTTCTGCATCCGGTGGAGGAAGCGCAGGTACTTGCCGCCGACGGCGACGAAGCCGCTGTGCACCACCACCAGCTCGCCGCCGCGCAATTCGTCGAGGAACTGGTAGTTCTGGCGGACGATGGCGATGCGGCGCTTGGCCTTCTTCATCGTCGCCGGCGTCACGCCGATGGAATGGAGCAGGAACCACGTCGCCTGGTCGAAGCGTGAGACGTAGATCTGCGAGTTCATATGCGCCTCCGAATCGTATTCGGCGGCAAGAACCGCGCCCTTGAACGTCTCCACCCATTCGGCCATGACCGTCGCGCCCTCCGTGTCGTCGCCGTTTCGGCGGTCCGCAACCTATTCTTAACCCTGTCGCACGACGGTGCGCCAGTGCCCCGCGGCGAGCGGCTTGTCCGACCGCGCCTCGCGCCGACCGGCGGCCGATCAGCCGTCACCGCAAGGGTTCGTTAACCGTCGTAAGCCTTTGTTAAGGGCCGTCGTGGCTTCCTGTGGCGACGACCATGGGCAGAATCGACCTCAATCTGGACGGCAGCGTCAACGTCGAAAGACTGTTCGAGCTGGCGCGGCAGAAGAGCAAGGCCGGGCGCGAGGCGCTCTACCAGGACCTTTGGACTCTGTTCGAGCAGCGCGACCTGGCCATGTCGGGCAGCGAGCGCCAGCTCATGCTCGACGTCCTCCGGCACCTCTCGCGCGACATCGAGATGAGCGTGCGCGTCAAGCTGGCCGAACGGCTCGCCGCAAGCAGCGGCGCGCCGCGCGATCTCGTCGTGATGCTCGCCAACGACCGGATCGAAGTCGCCTATCCGGTTCTCATCGAAAGCCGCGCGCTCAAGAGCATCGACCTGGTCGAGGTGGTCCGCCACCGCTTGCACCAGCATCGCCTTGCCGTCGCCATGCGGCGCAACCTCGACGAGGATGTCAGCCGCGCGCTGGTCGAAAGCGGCGATGCAGGCGCGATCAAGGCCCTGATCGAGAACACCAGCGCCAAGATCGAAGCCGCGTTGCTCGAGCGCCTGGTCGAGGACTCGCGCGGAAACGAGGCCTTCCAGCGCCCGCTGCTCGGCCGGCCGGACCTGCCGAAGCCGCTGGCCGAGCGCATGTATTTCTGGGTCTCCGCGGCGCTGCGCAGCTATATCGCCGAGAACTTCGACGTCGATATCGACGACGTCGATGATGATGTCGCCGCCGCCGCCGAAGAGGCGCTGGCCTCGGCCGAGGAAGAGATCGACCAGCCCGATCCGGCGCAGAAGCTGGTCGACAAGCTGCACGAGGCCGGCGAGCTGACCGCCGCGTTCCTGGTGAAGTCGTTGCGCCAGGGCCAGGTGAAGCTGTTCGAGCTCGGCATGGCCAAGCTCATCGACATTCGCGCGGCGCTGATGCGGCGGCTGGTCTACGAACCGGGCGGCGAGGCGCTGGCCATCGCCTGCCGGGCCGTCGGCATCGACCGCGCCGTGTTCATGACCATCTTCCACCTCACGCGCCACGCCCGCAACGATCTCGGTCTTGCCGGGCAGGAAGCGATCGAACTGAAGGCCTTTTACGATCGCATCAGCCCCGACGATGCCCGCCGGGTGCTGCGCAAGTGGCAGCGCAACCCGAAATACCTCGCCGCGCTCAAGCAGATCGGCGTCGAACGCTGAGACCCGTTCCGCGCTAGAAATCCAGCTTGTCGCGGATCTTCTCGATGCCCGCCTTGGCGCAGGCATCGTCCTCGGCGCCGCCGGGCGCCCCCGATACCCCGATCGCGCCGACGATGGCGCCGCCCGCCTCGACCATCAGGCCGCCGCCGATCGCCACCACCCCCGGCAGGTTGCGCAGGCCAGACTGCGGCTGACCTGCCTGGCTGACGGCCGCCAGATCGCTGGTCGGGGTGCGGAAGCTGAGCGCCGTCTGCGCCTTGCCGATCGCCGTGGCCGGGGTGTGGGCGCCGGCGAAGCGGTCGCGCAGCATCACCTGAGGATGGCCGAAGCGGTCCACCACCGCGACGGACACCTGGAAATCCCGGCTCCGGCACGCATCAAGCGCGGCGCGCGCCAGTTCCAGCGCTGTCTCCGGCGACAGCGACCTGAAAGTGACCAAGGCTTCCTCGGCACTGGCGGACGCGCCGGGCAGACCCGCCACGGCCAGCGACGCCAACATCAATCGCGCTGAGCGCATTCCCTTCCTCCGTCTTGCATCGGGCGGCCATCCGCCTAGCTGTTTCGAGCATAACCGCCTGCCGACAACGCGCACCACTTTGCGTCAAGCGCGGCCTGGGTCGCCCGTGCGATTTTGCATTGCAATTTGCGGCAGCCTGCCGCCGACAAACCGCTTGCGCACGCCAAATGGTGAGGTGCTGGCGCAGGAACGACGGCTAAGCGCTTAGTCCGCAAGGAGTAACTTTTCGCCGCCCGGCATGGCATCGGAGTTGCTGAGAGGTTGGGACGAGCTACCGTTCGGCCCCTTCGGCAGAGAAGTCAGACGTCAAGGATTGGTGATGCGAGTTCTATTGGCTGACGACCAGCCCCTGCTGCGCGAAGGCTTGAAGAAGGTCGTGCAACGCGTGCTGCCGAAAGCGGATTTTGTCGAGGCGGCGGAGTTCGCCGCTGCCCTGGCGGTCGCCGGGGGCGGCGCCCCGATCGGCTTGATCATCGCCGACCTTTTCCTCCCCGGCATGAACGGCGTGACCGGTTTGAACCGGTTGCGGGCGACCTATCCGGACGTCCCCGTGATCGTCCTCAGCGACATCTTGCGCAAGCGGGACATCGAGGCGGCGCAAAGCGGCGGAATTGCCGCGACCTTGCCCAAGAGCATGACCGTCGACTCCCTGGCCGATGCGATTGGACGCGTCCTGACCGGCCGCACGGTCGACGCCGCAGCGCCGGCCGCTGCGCCCGCCCCCCTCACCGCCGAGGATTCCCGCCTGGCGCGCCTGACGCGCCGCGAGCGCGACGTGCTCTGGCTTCTTGCCGACGGCCATCCCAACCAGGCCATCGCCCAGCGACTCGCCCTGCGCGAGGTGACGGTCAAGGCACATCTTCGCCAGGTCTTCAAAAAGCTCGGGGTCAGCAACCGGACGCAGGCCGCCGCCTTCGCCCTCCGCATCCGAAGCGCGACGTGATCGCGTGGCCGCGTTTGGCAGACACATGGCTTCGTCGTGGCCGTCGACATATTGGTCCACAGGAAGGTGAGCTGATAAATGTTCAACGTACTCTTGGCTGACGATCAGGTGCTGGTTCGCGAAGGGCTGAAAGGGGTTTTGCGGCGCATCGAGCCCGCGACCGCGTTTGTCGAGGCGTCGACCTTCGCCGAGGCGATGGCGCCGCCGTCCGGCGCCGAGCCGAATCTGATCGTCATCGATCCGTCGATTCCCGGCATGAACGGCATCGAGGGCCTGCGACCGTTGCGCAGCCGTTTTGCCTCCGCCCCCCTTCTCGTCTTTGCCGAGCGGCTGCCCTCGAGCGAGGCCTCCATCGCGCAGTCCCTCGGTGCCACCGTTTGCGCCGACAAGGCCGCCACAGTGGAGCAGATCACGGTCCTGCTGGCCGCGCTGCTGCGCGGCAACGTTGCCAAGAACATCGTGCTGCAGCCGCAGCATGAGGCCGTTCATCCGGCCTTGATCCGGCTGACAGGGCGCGAGCGCGAAGTGCTCGCGGTGCTTGCCGACGGCTGCACGAACCGCGACATCGGCCGCCGCCTGAACATGCAGGAGGCGACCGCCAAGGCGCATATGCGCCAGATCTTCAAGAAGCTGGGCGTTTCCAACCGGACCCAGGCCGCGGCGCTGGCGCTTCGGCTGCGCGATTATCACTGAACAGCCCGCCGCGCCGGCTGCGCGTGAATTGCCGAGATTCGGGAAAGCGATCGGATGACGAACGCGGTCAGGCGTTGCGGTCGGGCGCCGATACCAGTACGCAGCCGTTGATCCGCCACTCGCCATTCGGCTGGCGCTGCATGATGTAGAGCGCGGTAACCGCGCTGCCGTCAGGATCGATCAGCAGCACCCGCTGCACCATCTGGCCCTGCATCTCGATCAGGTCGATGAACTTGGCGAGCGTGTGGCGGTAGACCGGGCGATAGCCGGTGCGCACCGTCTCCATGAAGCTCGGCGCGGTGCCGAAAAGCTTGCGCATCGAGGGCGAGGCCATGGCGAACGCGCCTTCCGCATCGCCGCGTTGCATCGCCGCAAGCTGCTGCTCGACCACCTGGCGAATCGCCGTGATCTGGTCGTCGGGGGTGACCGGAGGCGACGGGCTGTTGGCGGCCGCAGCATGAAGCAGCGACAACGCCAGAACAACCGCAGCCAGCGGTGCCAGGAAATAGCGACCGAGGCTACCCATCCTCACGACGCACTCCTCGCGGAGCTTCCTCCTCTTATTCGGAAGCAGTGTACCCCAAGAGGCCTGATATTAAAAGCCCATGAATTCTTGAGTTTTTGGTTAATACTTGCCAGCTCACTTGCGGTTTGAATTCTGCTGCGGTGCAAAACGGCCATGCGATACTTCTTTTATGGGACGTTGCGCGACCCCGATGTTCTCGCCCTGGTGGTGGGCCGGCGGCTTCCCGCCGCAGCCCTGCGGCCCGCCCGGCTGGCCGAGGGGCGGCTGGTCCGGATGCCCGGCGGCTCCTATCCGGGGCTGGTCGAGGGGCCGGGGCCGGTCGAGGGCGTCATCGTCGACGGCCTGACGCCGGCCGACGCCGCCCGCCTCGCCCGCTACGAAGGCGAGGCCTACCGGCTGGTCAAGGCGACCGCCATGCTCGCCGACGGGACGGGCCTGCCGGTCCGCCTGTTCCGGGCCCGCGCGGTCTTTGCCACCGGCTGCGAGCCCTGGGATTTCGCCCGCTGGCAGGCGACCGAGAAGGCGGCCTGCCTCACCGCGCTGGCCGAGCCGGCGCTCAAGCCGTCGCCGGCCGGCCGTCGTCGCGCAGCCAGACGTAGATCGCCGGAATCACCAGCACGGTGAGCAGCGTCGACGAGGCCAGGCCGAACAGCAGGCTGATCGCCAGCCCCTGGAAAATCGGGTCGGCGAGAATGAAGGCGGCGCCGATCATCGCCGCGGCGGCGGTCAGGAAGATCGGCTTGAAGCGGATCGCCCCGGCCTCGAGCAGCACGTCGCGCAAGGGGGCCCCCGACCCGCGCCGCTGGCGGATGAAATCGATCAGCAGGATCGAGTTGCGCACGACGATGCCGGCCAGCGCGATGAAGCCGATCATCGAGGTCGCGGTGAAGGCCGCGCCGAGCAGCCAGTGGCCGAGCATGATGCCGAGCAGCGTCAGCGGCACCGGCACCAGCACCAGGAGCGGCAGCTTGAAGTTGCGGAACTGCGCCACCACCAGCAGGTAGATGCCGAGCAGCGCCGCCATGAAGGCCGCGCCCATGTCGCGGAAGGTGACGTAGGTGATTTCCCACTCGCCGTCCCAGAGCAGCGTCGGCCGCGATTCGTCGGCCGGCTGGCCGGCGAGGCGGACAACGGGCTTGAGCCCCTCGGGCCAGGCCTGGCGCTCGATCGCGTCGGCGACGGCGAGCATGCCGTAGATCGGCGCCTCGAAGCGGCCGGCAAGCTCCCCCATCACCATCTCGGCGAAGCGCCCGTCGCGGCGGAACAGCGGATAGGAGCGCGTCT
>CAYTWJ010000116.1:0-4572 GCA_964442055.1 uncultured Rhodospirillaceae bacterium
ATCGGCATCCCGCCGGTCGACGACTTCAACCGCGGGGACAACGAGGGCTGCGGCTATTTCCAGGTCAACCAGCGCCGCGGCACGCGCTGGAACACGGCCCAGGCCTTCCTCGCGCCGGCGCGCGGCCGCCCCAACCTGACCGTGCTCACCCACGCCCAGGCCAAGCGCATTCGCATCGAGGGGCGGCGCGCAGTCGGCATCGAGTTCTGGCAGGGCGAGGCGCTGAAATTCGCCGCCGCGTCCGCCGAGGTCGTGCTCGCCGCCGGCGCGATCGGCTCGCCGCAGCTCCTGCAGCTCTCCGGCCTCGGCCCGGCGGCGCTGTTGGCCGCGCACGGCATCGCGGTCGTGCACGACCTGCCGGGGGTGGGCGAGAACCTGCAGGACCATCTGCAGATCCGCATGGCCTACAAGGTGAAGAACACGCGCACGCTGAACGAGCGCGCCAACAGCCTGATCGGCAAGGCCGGCATGGCGCTTGATTACTTCCTGTTCCGGCGCGGGCCGATGACCATGGCGCCGAGCCAGCTCGGCGCCTTCGCGCGCAGCGACGGCGCGCGCGAGACGGCCAACCTCGAATACCACGTGCAGCCCTTGAGCCTCGACCGCTTCGGCGAGCCGCTGCATCCTTTCCCCGCCTTCACCGCCTCGGTCTGCAACCTGCGCCCCGAGAGCCGCGGCCAGGTGCGCATCCAGAGCGCGGACGCGCGCGCGCAGCCGCTGATCCGGCCGAACTACCTGGCGACGCAGGGCGACCGCCGCGTCGTCGCCGACGCCATGCGGCTGACGCGGCGCATCTGCGCGGCGCGCGCGCTCGCGCCCTACGAGCCCGAGGAGTTCCGCCCCGGCCCGGCGGCCGAAAGCGACGAGGAGCTGGCGCGCGCCGCCGGCGACATCGGCACCACCATCTTCCACCCCGTCGGCACCTGCAAGATGGGGCCGGATGCGCTCGCCGTCGTCGACGAGCGCCTGCGCGTGCGCGGCGTCGAAGGTTTGCGCGTCGTCGACGCCTCGATCATGCCGACCATCACCTCGGGCAACACCAACGCGCCGACGCTGATGATCGCCGAGAAGGGCGCCGACATGATCGCCGCCGACGCGCGCGGCTCGAGCGCGGACACGCTTCGTTAACGGACGGCGTTGTAGGAATCGCGACCTCGCATCCTTTCGACGTAGTCCGAAACGCCTATACGCCAAGTAGCGCATCTCCCAGGAAACACCACCGTGTCAGCACAGGCCTTCGCGCCGGATCAGGCGCGCTTCCTTCGCTTCGCCTCGCCGCGCGCCGCCGATTTCGCAAGCCGCGTCGCCGGTGATACCGCACAACTCCTTGGGGAGGTGCTCGGCGCCTTTCACGCCTTCGCCCGGCTTCCGGCCCTCGCCGAGGACATGCGCATCCTGTCGCTCAACGCCGAGCTGGCGGCCGGCCGCGCCGGCAAGCGCGGCCTCGCGGTGCGGGCGCTGACCCAATACACCCGCCAGCTCGTCGTCCGGCTCGGCGGCCTGCTCGCCGCCATGGGCGAGGTGAAGACGCGCAGCTACGGCGCGAGCGCGACGATCCTGCGCGCGAGCCACCTGGTGGCGCTGCTCGATCGCGCCGGCTGCGGCACCGCCAGCGCCGACGAGCGCGGCCGCATCGCCCGCGCGGCATCCGAGGTGCGCGCGGCGGCGCTGAAGCTCGAGGCGCTGGTCGCCGAGATCGGCCGCGTCGTCGACCAGTCGAACAGCATCGTCATCGGCATCGCCACCGAGGCGGCGACCGCCGGGCACGCCGAGGCCGAGTTCCGCACCGTCGCCGAGACCCTGCGCGGCTATGTGCGCGAGCTCGGCGCGATGATGAGCACCGCGGCCCAGGGCGCCCGCTCGGCGCGCCGCCGCATCGAATCGCTGGCCGCGGCCGTGCAGGCCTGACGCCGCAGTTCCATCCAGGCAAGAGGATCCCGACCGATGAAGTGCGAGACCATTTCCCGCAACGGCGAGCATCGCTGGCTCTGCTTCGGGCAGGACCCGAACAAGCCGTCGAAGGTGATCGACACCAACCAGTACGTGGTCTGCGACGGCGACGCCACGATGCTGCTCGATCCCGGCGGCATGGAGATCTTCCCGCACTTTCTCGGGCCGCTGTCCGAGCGGATCGCCATGGACACGGTCCGCCACATCCTCATCTCGCACCAGGACCCCGATGTCGCCTCGTCGCTGCCGCTGTGGCGCGCCGTGGCGGACAGGCACCTCAAGGTGCATCTCTCGTGGATGTGGACAGGCTTCGTCTGCCATTTCGACGCCGAGGCGGATTTCGTCGCCATTCCCGACGAGGGCGCCGAGGTGACGCTGGGGCCGCGCGCGCGGCTGCGCTTCCTGCCGGCCCACTACCTGCATTCGCCCGGCAATTTCTCGGTCTACGATCCGGCGGCGCGCATCCTGTTCAGCGGCGACATCGGCGCCGCGCTGGTGCCCGAGAAGGAGCGCCGCGGCCTGTTCGTCGAGGACTTCCTCGCCCATGTCCGCTTCATGGAGGCCTTCCACAAGCGCTGGATGGGATCGTCGGCGGCGCGCGACGCCTGGATCGAGATGGTGGCGCGGCTCGACGTCGCCATGCTGGCGCCGCAGCACGGCCTGATCTTCCGCGGCGACGACGTCAAGCGCTTCCTTGACTGGTTCGCCAGGCTCGAGATCGGCAACGGCGTCGGCGCGATCCTGGCCGGCGCGATCAGCCTCAAGCCCGCGGCCTGAGCGGTCTCAATCCAGGCAGCCGAGATAGCCGCCGAGCCGCTCGGCGCGGGCATTGATGCGCGCCGCGCGGGCGCGGACATGCTCGCCCGGCCGCGACGCCGACCAGCGCAGCGGGCTCGGCAGCACCGCGGCGAGCAGGCCGGCCTCGCCAATGCTGAGCGCATTGGCCCCCTTGCCGAAATGGGCGCGCGCCGCCGCTTCGGCGCCGTAGATGCCATCGCCCCATTCGGCGACGTTAAGATAGACCTCGAGGATGCGCCGCTTCGGCCAGGCGAGCTCGATCGCCAGCGCCAGGCCGCTCTCGACCAGCTTGCGCGGCAGGCCGCCGCCCGGCCACAGGAAGAGGTTGCGCGCCACCTGCATGCTGATGGTGCTGGCGCCGCGCAGCCGGCCGCCGTCCTGGAACTCGTCGATGGCCTCGCCGACCGCGTGCCAATCGATGCCGTAATGAAGGCAGAAGCGGTTGTCCTCGGCGGCGATCACCGCCAGCGCCAGCGCCGGCGCGATGCGCGCGAGCGGGCGCGAGCGGTGCTCGATGGTGCCGGCGGCGGGCAGCCGCAGCAGCATAAGCGGCGTCAGCGGCGGATCGACGAAGCGGTAGGCGAGGATCAGCGCCGCCCACAGCCCGACGAGACCGGCGAGCGCGAGCAGCGCCAGCCGGCTGGCGCGGCGCGCGAGCCGCAGCCGGCCGGTGCGCGGCAGCCGCTTCTTCATGAGAAAACGCATCGCCGCGCTCTTTAGCAGAGCCCCGGCGCGCCGGCCATCGCCACGGCGCCGCCGGACGATTAAGCTTGGCCCATGGGGCTCTACGCGCGCCATATCCTGCCGCTCGCCATCCACCTGACTTGCGGCGCCGGACAGATCCGCCGCCAGCGCGCGCTGATCGTGCCCGAGGCCACGGGCCGAGTGCTCGAGGTCGGCATCGGCTCGGGCCACAACCTCGCCTTCTACGATCGCCGTCGCGTCGCGCGCCTGATCGGGCTCGATCCCTCGCCGGAGCTGACGGCGATGGCCCGCCGCGCCGCCCGCCGCCGGGGCGCCGCCGTCGATCTGGTCGAGGGCAGCGCCGAGGCGATCCCGCTCGCCACGGCGAGCATCGACACCGTGGTGACGACCTTCACGCTCTGCTCGGTCGCCTCGGCCGCCGGCGCGCTCGACGAGATGCGGCGCGTGCTGCGGCCGGAGGGCCGGCTGCTCTTCTGCGAGCACGGCCTCGCGCCGGACGCGGGCGTGCGCCGCTGGCAGGAGCGCATCGATCCCTGGTGGGCGCGGCTCGCCGGCGGCTGCCATCTGACCCGGCCGGTGGCGGAGCTGATCGAGCATGGCGGCTTCCGGCTCGAGCGCCTCGACACGCTCTACCTGTCCGGCCCGCCGACCCACGCGTTCATCTATCGCGGCGAGGCGCGGCCGGTTTGAAGGCCGCGCTTGGCGCCGCGGCGGCTTTGCCGCATCATGCCGGCGCGATGACCCGGCTCGCCCGCATCAGCGTCTCCTGCCCCGACCGCACCGGGCTGGTCGCGCGCATCACCGGCTATCTCTTCGACATCGGCGCCAATCTCGGCGATTCGAGCTTCGCGGTGCTCGGCGCCGAGGCCGATTTCACCGCCATCTGCGAGCTGCCCGAGGGCATCGCCCTCGACCGGGTGGCGACCGAGCTCGGCGCGCTGCCCGAACTCGCCGGTGCCAGCATCGGCGTGACGCCGTTCCCGCTGGCGCCGCGCCACGGCCCGAGCGCCCATGCCAGCCACTACATCGTCATCACCGGCACCGACCGGCCCGGCCTCGTCGCCCGCCTGTGCGAGACCTTCGGCGACTACAAGGCCAACATCGTCTGGATGGCATCGG
>CAYTWJ010000116.1:4582-9068 GCA_964442055.1 uncultured Rhodospirillaceae bacterium
GGAAACCGTGCCGGGGCCAGAGCAGAACCGCTACGTGATCCGCTTCGCGGTCGCCATCCCGAGGGAAGCCGAGAAGGCCTGCCTCGCCACCGTCGCCAACACCGCCGAGACGCTGCAGCTCTCCTGCACCGTGCGCGCAGCTTAACGGCGCCGGAAAATCGCCCAGCCGGCGGCATTGGTGCGACGGTTGAGCCGCTCGAAGTGAAGGGCCTCGCCGTAGTCCGACCAGACCGCGAAGCAGTCGCGGAAGCGCATCGCGCCGTCGCCGCCCCAGACGAAGAAGAACGCGCCCGCGGGCAGCGCCGCCAGCGCCGCGCGCACCCGCCGGGTCCAGAATCCCTCGGCGGTCTCGCGGCTCATGGTCAGCGGCACCATGCGGTTGGCGAGCAGGCTGTGCAGGATCTGGTCGTCGACGACGTATTCGTCGATGCCGCGCGTCGGCGGGTTGACCGCGACCAGCGCCGGCAAGGCCAGATTGAGCCGGCCGGCGAGGTCGGCGAGATCGTCCTCGGCCAGGTCGACGCGGCGCGCGCGTTGCAGCGCGATGGCGCCGTTGATCGACGCGGCGAGCGCCGCCAGCACCGGCAGCGGCCGTTGCGCCTGGTCGACGTAGCGCGCCCAGTGCGCTCCGCCGAGGCCGAACAGCTGGTCGTGCGCCTGCGTCGGCAGCGGCTCGAAATCGCTCTCGCCGTCGGCGGCAAAAGACTGCGCCCAGCGCAGCGCGAGATAGCGGTAGACCGGCGCCTCCTCCGGCGGCAGGTCGGCGAAATAGAAGCGGTCGAAGACCTCGGCGACCTCGGCGGTGAAATAGTCGCAGAGGATGTGGAAGGTCGGGACGTGCGCCTGCAGGCGCGAGGCCGGCGCTTCGATCAGCGCCGGCAGGCGCCCGATGTCGATGACAACGCCGCCGAACAGCGCCCGCGCCGCCAGCGCCGTGCGTGCCGCGTTGTCGTTGACGACCAGGCGCTCGACCCCGGCGGCGCCGAAGAGCAGCGGCAGGAAGCACGACCCGGCGGTGAGGTCGGCGTAGGTGAGGCGCGGCCATTCGGCCGGCGGCAGGATGCGGGCGAAGGCGGCGACGACTCCGGCGACGTGGTCGCCGATATTGCCGTCCATCGGCAGGGCCGCGGCACGCAAGGTGTCGAAGACGGCCGGCGCCAGCACGGCCGGCGGCGCGGGCGCTTCGATTGCGAGATCGGTCATGCGCGCATCTTAGCGCCCGGCGGGGCGGTGCTACTATCGCCGCGATCAAGCCGCACGAGGTAGCCATGGCCCTGCATTTCAGCCGCGAGGAATTCGCCGAGCGCCGCCGGCGCACCGTCGTCGCCATGCAGGCGCGCGGGCTCGACGGCCTGCTCATGTTCCGCCAGGAAAGCATGTATTGGCTCACCGGCTACGACAGCTTCGGCTTCGTCTTCTTCCAGTGCCTGTGGCTCGGCGCCGACGGCCGGCTGGCGCTGCTGACGCGCGCGCCCGACCTGCGCCAGGCGCGGCACACCTCGCTGATCGAGGACATCCGCATCTGGGTCGACGCGGCCGGCGCCAACCCCGCCGAGCAGCTGCGCGACATGCTGGAGGGCTTCGGCGCGCGCGGCGGCCGGCTCGGCGTCGAATACGACGCCTACGGCCTGACCGCGCGCAGCGGCCGCATGCTCGATGCCGCGCTCGACGGCTTCTGCCGCCTCGCCGACGCCTCCGACCTGGTCAGCCGGCTCAGGGTGGTGAAGAGCCCGGCCGAACTCGCCCATGTCCGCCGGGCGGCGGCGCTCGCCGACGCCGCGCTCGACGAGGCGCACCGGCTCGCCCACCCCGGCGCCTTCGAGGGCGACATCCTGGCCGCCATGCAGGGCGCGATCTTCCGCGGCGACGGCGACTATCCGGCCAACGAGTTCATCATCGGCTCGGGCAGCGACGCCCTGCTCTGCCGCTATTTCGCCGGCCGCCGGCGGCTCGACGCCGAGGACCAGCTGACGCTCGAATTCGCCGGCGCCTTCCGCCACTACCACGCCGCGCTGATGCGCACCATCCCGATCGGCCGCGCCCGGCCGCGGCATGTCGAGCTGCACCGCGTGGCCGGCGAGGCGATGGCGGCCTGCCTTGCCGCCCTCGGGCCCGGCCGGCCGATCGGCGCGGTGTTCGATGCCTATGCGCGGGTCTGCGACGGCGCCGGGATGCGGCCGCACCGGCTCAACGCCTGCGGCTATTCGCTCGGCGCCACCTTCGCGCCCAACTGGATGGACTGGCCGATGTTCTACGCCGGCAACGAGGTCGCCGCCGCGCCGGGCATGGTGTTCTTCCTGCACATGATCCTGATGGACAGCGCGAGCGGCACCGCCATGTGCCCGGGCCAGACGGTGCTGGTCACCGAGACCGGCTGCGAGGCGCTGTCGCGCCACCCGCTCGATCTCGTGGTGGGGTAGCGGCTCAGGCGGCGGGCTTGAGGCCGAAATCGTACTCGGCGGTGTAGAACGGCGCCCGCACCTCGTGCCGCGCCGCTTCGGCCGCCGAATCGTGGCGGGCGAACTTGACGACGAGCGAGTTCTTGACGCCGAAGACCGCATCCGAATCGAGATAGCCGTCGCCCTCGACGAAGAGGTGCGTCGTCACCGGCTCGTAGCCCGGGGCGGAGACGATGAAGTGGATGTGCGCCGGGCGGTAGGGGTGGCGCCCGAGATGCAGCAGCATCTTGCCGACCGGGCCGTCGGTCGGGATCGGGTAGCTGACCGGCAGCACGGTGCGGAACTCGAAGCGGCCGTCGGCGCCGGTGCGGAAGCGCCCGCGCAGGTTCATCTCCGGCTGGTCCGGGTCCTGGATGTCGTAAAGGCCGTTGGGGGCGGTCTGCCAGACGTCGAGCATGGCGCCGCCGATCGGCCTGCCGTCGAGCCCCAGCACCCGCCCCGAGAGGACGGCGGGCTCGCCGCCCTCGCCGCGGGCGATGTTCGCGCCCAAGGGGAGTTCGGGCGCTCCGGTGACGTAGAAGGGGCCGAGCACGGTCGATTGCGTGGCGCCGCTCGGCTTGCGGTGGTTGATGGCGTCGACCAGCATCGACACGCCGAGCGTGTCGGAGAGCAGGATGAACTCCTGGCGCTTGTCGTCGCACATCTGGCCGGTGCCGGTGAGGAAGCGGATGCCCTCGAACCACTCGGCCTCGGTCAGCTCGACCTCGCGCACGAAGGCGTGCAGGTGGCGGATCAGGCTCGACATGATCTGCTTGAGCCGGGGGTCGGTGCAGCCCTGCAGCCGCGCCAGCACGGCGTCGGTCAGGTTGTCCTCGTTGAACTCGCGCATGCTGTCTTCCTCCCGAACGTTCGCTCGCAGCGGTCAGTTGCGCCTCGCCCCAGGCCGTCCGCTCAGGCGGCGGGCGGGCGGCCGTGAAAGGCGTCATCGAGCAGCCGGCGGATCGCCGCGCGCTCGATCGGGCGCGGATTGTAATAGGGATTCTGCACGGCCAGGTCGGCGGCACGGTCGAGATCGGACTCCTTGAGGCCGATGTCCTTCAGCGCCAGCGGCGCGCCGATCCGCCGCGCCAGGTCGTAGAGGCCGGCCGGCGCGTCGGCCGCGCCGAGCGCCCGCGCGACGCGCGCCATCGCCTCCGCCGCGGCGTCGCGGTTGTAGGCGGCGGCGTGCGGCAGGACGACGGTGTGGGTCTCGGCATGCGGCAGGCTGAACGAGCCGCCGAGGGTGTGGCAGAGCTTGTGGTGCAGCGCCATGCCGACCGCGCCGAGCGCGGCGCCGGCCAGCCAGGCGCCATAGAGCGCCTCGGCGCGGGCCTCGAGATCGGCGGTGCTCTGCACCACGCGCGGCAGGCTGGCGCCGAGGGCACGTATGCCCTCCTCGGCCATCAGCGAGATCACCGGGTTGGCGTCGGCGGCATAGAGCGCCTCGACGCAATGGGCGATGGCGTTCATGCCGCTCGGGCCGGCGATCTGCGCCGGCAGGCTCAGGGTCAGCACCGGGTCGTAGATCACCGTGCGCGGCAGCACGCGCCGGTCGCGCCCTGTCTTCTTCACGCCGCCCTCGGTGATGCCATAGATCGGCGTCATCTCCGAGCCGGCGAAGGTCGTCGGCACGGCGAGGATGGGCAGATCGGATTCGAGCGCGATCGCCTTGCCCAGCCCGATGGTCGAGCCGCCGCCGATGGCGACGGCGCAATCGGCGCCGAGCCGCTTCGCCTCGGCGCGTGCCGCCCGCGCGGTTTCGATCGGCACGTGCATCACCGCCTCGGCGAACAGTCCGGCGGCGCGGCCCCCGAGCCGGCGGGCGACGTCCTCGCCCTGGGCGCGTTGCTCGGGCGTTGACAGCACAATGGCGCGGCGCGCGCCGAGCCGCTCCACCTCGTCGGGCAGGCGGTCGAGCGCACCGGCGCCAAAAACGACGCGGCCGGGCAATTGCTCGTAGGTGAACGCACGCATCGCCACTGCGGCCATTTCAGCCGGCGGCGGCTGGAGCGGGTGAAGGGTGCGAGCGCCGGAGGCGATCGCGGAAC
>CAYTWJ010000117.1:0-9061 GCA_964442055.1 uncultured Rhodospirillaceae bacterium
TTCGGGTGAAAGTCACGATGTCCTCCAAAAATCGGTTCGGGCGCCAGCATACTAGCACGCGTGGACCGCGCCATCCCCCGCCGGCCCGTCGGCGCCGACGGCACCGGGGCATTCCGTTCCCCGCTGCCGTGCTATCCTCGCCGCGGTAACGCGGGATGGCCAAAGAGGCCCGCTGAAGGAGATCACCACGGCCGGATGGGTGTCTTTCGGCGCCGACGAGATCGCTGCGGTCGGAGCCCGCGCCGACAGCGTGCAGCAACGGTGAGCGGCCGGGCCTTTCGTCGCACGGCGCTGGCTGCGGCGCTGCTGCTGGCGCCTGCCGCGGCGCCGGCGCAAGTTGCGCCGCCGATCCAGAACGTCGCGGTGCGGCAGACCACGAGCCTCGACGGGGCCTGGCGCGCCATCGTCGATCCTTTCGAGGCCGGCTACTACACCTACCGCTCCGAGCCCTCGCCCTGGGGCTATTTCCTCGACCAGAAGCCGACGGGACCAAGCGATCTCGTCGAGTACGATTTCGACCGGGCCGAGACGCTCGCCGTGCCCGGCGACTGGAACAGCCAGCGGGAGCGGCTCTTCTTCTACGAGGGCACGGTCTGGTACCGGCGCAGCTTCGATTATCCGCTGGCGCCGGGCCGGCGCCTGTTCGTGCATTTCGGCGCCGTCGCCAACGAGGCCCGGGTATGGCTCAACGGCCAGCCGCTCGGCGAACATCTCGGCGGCTACACTCCGTTCGGCTTCGAGATCACCGGGCTGGTGCGGCCGCGCGGCAACTCGCTCGTCGTCAAGGCCGACAACCGCCGCCGCGCCGATGGCGTGCCGGGACCGAATACCGACTGGTGGAACTACGGCGGCATCACCCGCGAGGTGCGGCTGGTCGAACTGCCGGCGGCCTTCGTGCGCGACTACGCCTTGCGGCTCGATCCGGCCGACCCCTCGCGCATCGACGGCTGGGTCGAGCTCGACGGCGCCGCGCCGGGCGAAACGGTGCGCGTGCGCCTGCCCGAGGCGGGGCTCGAGGCGCGCGCCACAACCGACGCGGCGGGACGCGCCGCGCTGGCGCTGCCGGCGCCGCCGCGCCTCTGGTCGCCGCGCGATCCCTGGCTTTACCGCGTCGAGATCGAGGCCGGCGCCGACCGGGTGGTGGACCGCATCGGCTTCCGCACGGTGACGACCCGCGGCGCCGACATCCTGCTCAACGGGCGGCCGCTTTACTTGCGCGGCGTCAACCTGCACGAGGAGGTGCCGGGCCATGCCGGGCGCGCCTTCAGCGCCGCGCATGCCGAGCGGCAGCTCGCGCTGGCGCGCGAGCTCGGCGCCAACTTCGTCCGCCTCGCCCACTACCCGCACAGCGAGCACGTCGTGCGCCTGGCCGACGCGATGGGTCTGCTGGTCTGGGCCGAGATCCCGGTCTATTGGGCGACCGAGTGGGGCGATCCGGCGACCTATGCCGCGGCCGAGCGCCAGCTCGCCGAGCTGATCGCGCGCGACCGCAACCGCGCCGCGGTGATCTTCTGGTCGGTTGGCAACGAGACGCCGCCGCGCGCGCAACGGCTCGCCTTCCAGGCGCGGCTTGCCGCCGCGGCGCGCCGGCTCGACGGCACCCGTCTGGTCACCGCCGCGCTGGAAACGAGCCCGGCCGGCGACGGCGCGCTCACCGTCGCCGACCCGCTGGCGGCGCATCTCGACGTCATCGCCTGCAACCAGTATCTCGGCTGGTACTACGGCGACCTCGACGCGGTGCACCGCCAGGGCTGGCGGCTGCCGGCCGACCGCCCCTTCCTCTTCTCCGAGTTCGGCGCCGACGCGCTCGCCGGCCTGCACGGCGAGCCGCTGACGCGCTGGAGCGAGGAGTTCCAGCTGGCGGTCTACGAGCAGCAGCTGCGGATGTTCGCGGGCATCCCCGGCCTGCGCGGCATCGTGCCCTGGGTGCTGAGCGACTTCCGCTCGCCGCGGCGCCCTTTGGCGGGCATCCAGGACTATTGGAACCGCAAGGGCCTGTTCTCGGAGAAGGGCGAGCGCAAGGCCGCCTTCTTCCTGGTGCAGCGCCACTATGCGGCGCTCGCCGCCGCCCGGCCCGACCCGTGAAACACGCCGCTCGACCGCACGCGGGCTGGCAGGGTTGACGCGGCCATGCCATGATGCGCCTGTTCTCCCCCGTTCGCGGGTCCGTTGCCATGTCCGCGCGCTCCCTGCTGGCGGCGCTGCTCGTCACCCTCATCCCCGCGACCGCCGCCGGCGAGCCGATGCGTCCGGCCGCCGTGCCCTACCGGGCCGAGCGCATCCTGTCGTCGGACGGCGAGAGCGAGACCTTCCGCGTCTTTTACAGCCCGGGCAAGGAGCGGCTCGAAAGCGTCGCGCCCGGCGGCGGAGCCCAGGTCACCATCGTCCGCTACGATCGCGGCATCGTCTGGTTCCTGCTCGCCGACGAGAAGGCCTATATCGAGCTCTCGATCGAGGAAGCCGAGATGACGACGACGCCGCTCGGCGACGGCGTCGACCTCACCGCCGTCGGCAGCGAGAAGGTGAACCGCATGGCCACCACCAAGTACCGCGTCGCCGGCGAGGTCGAGGGCTTCGCCTGGCTGACGCGCGAGCACATTCCGGTGCGCCTGCGCGTCAGCGCGAGCGACGGCGGCGTCAGCTATCATTGGCGCATGGAGCAGCGCGACATCCGCACCGGGCCCCAGGACCCGGGCCTGTTCGAGCTGCCGCCGGGCTGGCAGCGCAAGGAACTCGGCGAGGAGCCGACCGGCTCGCCCGAGCTCGAGCTGCGGCGCGAGCTCTTGCGCGGCCTCGACTGAATCGCCCGGCCGCGTCCGCCGTGAAGTTCCGCCTTGCCACCTTCAATCTCGAAAACCTCGGCGGCGGCGAGGACGTGGCATTGAGAGCGCGCCTGGCCGGGCTCAGGCCGCAGCTCGAACGGCTCGAAGCCGACATCCTCTGCTTGCAGGAGATCAATGCCGAGAACGGCGAAACCGGCCCGCGCCGGCTCGAGACCCTCGACCGCCTGCTGGCCGGCACGCCCTATGCCGGCTTCGCGCGCGCGGTCACGCTCAACGACGCCGGCACCGACCTGCGCGACGTGCACAATCTCGTCGTCTTGAGCCGGTTCCCGATCCGGGCCTCGCGCCAGCTGCTCAACGAGCTGGTGCCGCCGCCGAGCTGGCGGCCGCTGACCGCCCGTCCGCCGGCGCGGGCGGCGCACCCGGTCGGCTGGGATCGGCCCATTCTTTACGCCCGCATCGACCTGGCGGGGCGACCGCTGCACGTCGTCAACCTGCATCTGCGGGCGCCGATCCCCGCCCACATCGCCGGGCAGAAGACCGGGCCGTGGAGCTGGGCCAGCATCGCCGGCTATGCCGAAGGCTGCTTCCTCGCCGAAATGAAGCGCGCCGGGCAGGCGTTCGAGGCGCGGCTCTTCATCGAGAGCCTGTTCGATGCCGAGCCGGCGGCGCTGGTCGCGGTGGCCGGCGACTTCAACGCCGGCCCCGCCGAGCTGCCCACCGCGATCATCCGCGGCGGCACCGACGACACCGGCAATCCGGCGCTGGCGGGGCGCGCGCTGCGCCCGCTCGAGGCGGCGGTGCCGCCGCCGCAGCGCTTCAGCGTGCTGCACGGCGGCGCCACGCTGATGCTCGACCATCTGATGGTGTCGCCGGCGCTGCATGCCGCCTTCCGCGGCGCCGCGATCCACAACGAGCGCCTCGCCGACGAGCTGTTCGGCTATCTGTTCGGCCGCAAGCCGGCGACCAGCTACCACGCGCCGGTGGTGGCGAGCTTCGCGTTCTAGACCGCGACGGCCGCCTCGGCCGGCTCGAACATCCACGCCGCCATCGACAGGCTGCCGTGCTCGAAGCCGGCGTGGAGGGAGCGGGCGCGGGCGCGGGTGCCGGCCGCGCCGACGGCGACGAAGAGCGGCAGCAGGTGCTCGTCGCGCGGATGCGACTCGACCGCGCCAGGGGCACGCGCGCGATAGTCGGCAAGCTCTTCGATGCGTCCCGCCGCCAGCGTCTCGTCGAGCCAGCGCGCGAAGGCCGCCGCCCATGCCGGGGTCTCGGCGCCGGCGCCGCGCAGGCGGCGCATGGCGTCGGGCACGTTGTGGACGGCGCCGCCGGAGGCGAGGACGAGAACGCAGTCATCGACCAGCGGCGCGAGCGCGGCGCCCAGGGCCAGGTGGTGGCGTGGGCCAAGCGGCGGCTGGATGGCGAATTGCGCCACCGGGATGTCGGCGGCGGGCCACATCAGCCAGAGCGGGATCCAGGCGCCGTGGTCGAGTCCCTGGTCGGGGTCGATGTCGCAGGCAATGCCCGCTTGCCGGCACAGGGCGGCGGCGCGCGCGGCGAGATCGGGCGCCCCCGGCGCCGGATAGCGCAACTGATAGAGCGGTGGCGGGAAGCCGTAGAAGTCGTGCACGGTCTCGGGCCGGGACGCGCCGCTCGCCGCCGGCTGCGCCGTCTCCCAGTGCGCCGAGACGCAAAGGATGGCCCGGGGCCGGCCGAAGCATTCCTCGTAGCGGCGGCCGAAGCCGGCGAGAAAGTCGTGCGCCGGCGAGCGCGCCAGGGCGATGGTCGGCGCGCCGTGGCTGACGAAGGCCGGCGGCAGGCGGCGCGGACTCATGGCAAGTCGAAGAGCAAGAGCTCGCTGTCGCGCCGGGCGACGATGGCGAGCGCCAACTGGTCCTCGATGGCGGCGCCGTCGCGGCCGTCCAGCACCACGCCGTCGGCCTCGATCTCGCCGTCGGCGACGACGAGATAGGCGCGCCTGCCCGGCGCCAGCCTGTGCTCGACGCGGGTGCCGGCGGGCAGCAGCGCGCCGTAGAGCGTCGCGTCCTGGTGGATCGGCAGCGCGCCGGCGACGCCGGGCTGGCCCGAGGCGAGCGCGACCAGCCTGCCGGCGCGGTCGGCCTTGGGGAATTCCGCCTGCTGCCAGCCCGGCGGCAAGCCGCGGGCGTCGGGCTCGACCCAGATCTGGTAGAGCAGGGTGTCCTCGTCCTCGCGGTTCCATTCGGCGTGGCGGATGCCGGTGCCGGCGGTCATCACCTGCACGTCGCCGGCGGCGGTGCGGCCCTCGTTGCCGAGGCTGTCGCGGTGGCTGATTGCGCCGCGGCGGACATAGGTGATGATCTCCATGTCGCGGTGGCCGTGCATGTCGAAGCCGGTATGCGGCCGGATCTGGTCGTCGTTCCACACGCGCAGCGGCCCGAAATGGCCGCCCATCGGCGCCGGCGTGCCGGCGAAATAGAAGTGGAAGCGGCTGTCGAGCCAGTCGGTGCGGAAGCGGCCGAGCGAGGCGAAGGGAACGGGGCGGATCATCGCGGTCAGGCGGTCCCGGTCATCGGTTGCACGAGGCGGTCGCGGCCGTGCGGCGCCGCGAAATCGAGCGCCGGCCCCTTGGGCACGATGCCGGTCGGGTTGAGGCCGCGGTGGCTACGGTAATAGTGGTGCTTGATGTGGTGCATGTCGACGGTCTCGGCGACGCCCGGCACCTGGTAGAGCTCGCGCAGGTAGCCGGCCAGGTTGGCGTAGTCGGCGATGCGCCGCAGGTTGCACTTGAAGTGGCCGTGATAGACGGCGTCGAAGCGCACCAGGGTGGTGAACAGCCGCCAGTCGGCCTCGGTCAGCCGGTCGCCGACCAGGTAGCGCCGGCGCGCGAGGCGCCGCTCGATCTCGTCGAGGGCGGCGAACAAGGCGTCGAACGCCTCCTCATAGGCCTCCTGCGTGGTGGCGAAGCCGCAGCGATAGACCCCGTTGTTGATGTTGTCGTAGACGAAGGCGTTGACGCGGTCGATCTCGGCGCGCAGCGGCGCCGGGCAGAAATCGACGGTGGCATCGGCGAAGTCGTCGAACGCGCCGTTGAGCATGCGGACGATGTCCGCGGATTCGTTGTTGACGATGGTCCGCTCGCGCTTGTCCCACAGCACCGGCACGGTGACGCGGCCGCTGTAGCGCGGCTCGGCCAGGGTGTAGATCTCGCGCAGATAGCGGGCGCCATTGACCTGGTCGCGCGTGCAGCCCGGCCGGTCGCTGAACTCCCAGCCGTCGGCGCCCATCTCCCAGTCGAGCACCGAGAGCGAGATCGCCGCTTCGAGGCGCTTCAGCTTGCGGAAGATCAGCGTGCGATGGGCCCACGGGCAGGCGAGCGAGACATAGAGGTGATAGCGCCCCGGCTCCGCCTTGAAGCCGCTCGACCCGTCGCGCGTGACGAAGCGGCGGAAGGCCGACGGACGGCGTACGAACCGCCCGCCGGTCCTCGCCGTGTCGTAGCCCCGGTCGTGCCAGGCGCCCTCGACCAGTTCGCCCATCGGCCCTTCCTTCCGCTCAGGCCGCGGCGAGCGCGCGGCGCCGCGCGTCGAGGCTGAGCCGGCCCGGACCCGTGGCGACCAGCAGCAGCAGGCCGCCGACGATGCTGAGGTTCTTCATGAACATGATCTGCTGCAGCATCTTCGCTTCCGGCGCCACCGCCCAGAACGGATGGAAGACCAGCGAGGCGACGACGGTGAAGGCGACCAGCGCCAGCGCCGCCCAGCGGGTCTGGTAGCCGACCAGGATCAGAAGGGGGCCGCCGACCTCGGCCGCGATGGCGAGCGGCAGCAGCAGCTTGGGCGCCGGCATGCCGACGTTGGCCATGTAGGCCGCCGTGCCCTCGAAGCCGGGGATCTTGCCCAGGCCCGAAACCAGGAAGACCAGGGCGATGAGGCCGCGGGCGACGAGGGGCAGCCAGGTGTCGTTGTTGCTCATGTTTTCCGCTCCGCTTCTCGGATGGAGGACTGCAATGACGAGAAGCTAGTGCCGGGACACCGGTTGGATAATCGTCCGATATGGAATAACATTGTTTTACCATTGGAAACGATCACCTCAACCGGGCTACTTGGCCGGATGGGTTGCCAAATACGTAACCATTTGAATCGCATTGACATTCCAGCGGAGATGCGGCGATTATTTGGTCATGCAGCAAATCGCCTCACAGGCTTGGGTCCAGACTGCCTTCGGCGGTGTGATCGGCGTCGCCATGGCGCTGTCGATCGACGGCGCCGTTTTGGCCCAGTTCGCGACCTGGACCTACGGCTGGCTGATCGAGCCCTTCACGCGCCTGAGCCTCATCACCGGACTCTGCGGCTGAGCGCAGGCGCAACGAGCGATCCACGCCCCCGGCCGGGGCGTCAGCGCGTTCGCCATGGATAAGCTGTCGGGCATGGCCGTTTTCGCCCGCGTGGTCGAGGCGAAGGGCTTCTCGGCCGCCGCCGCGCAGCTCGGCCTCTCCAAATCGGCGGTCAGCAAGCAGGTGAGCCGGCTCGAGGACCGGCTCGGGGCCCGCCTCCTCAACCGCACCACCCGCACGCTGGCGCTGACCGAGGTCGGCCGCATCTTCTACGAGCACTGCGCGCGCATGCTGGCCGAGGCGGAGGAGGCCGAGCAGGCGGTGCTCAGCCTGCACGCCGCGCCGCGCGGCCTCTTGCGCATCAACGTGCCGATGAGCTTCGGCGTCATGCACATCGCGCCGGCGCTGCCGCTCTTCCTGGCGCGCTATCCGGAAATGGCGATCGAGATGGACATGACCGACCGCTTCGTCGACCTGGTCGAGGATGGCTATGACCTTGCCGTCCGCATCGCCAGCTTGCCCGAATCGAGCCTGATCGCCCGGCGGCTGGCGCCGAACCGCGCCGTGGTCTGCGCCGCGCCCGACTACCTTGCGCGTCATGGCGAGCCGCGCCGGCCGGCCGATCTCGCCGCGCACAATTGCCTCCTCTATACCAACACGCCGCTCTACGACCAGTGGCGCTTCGACGGGCCCGAGGGCAAGGTCGCCGTCGCGGTGGCCGGCAGCCTGCGTGCCAACAACGGCGAGGCGCTCCTGCAGGCGGCACTGGCCGGGGTCGGCATCACCCGCGCGCCGACCTTCATGGCCTCCACTCATCTCTGCGCCGGGCGGTTGCGCGCCGTTCTCACCGATTACCAGCCGGTCGCCGAATCGGCGATCTACGCCGTCTATCCCCATCGCCGCCATCTCACGCCGAAGGTGCGCGCCTTCGTCGAGTTCCTCGCCGCCCATATCGGCCAGGAGCCGCACTGGGATTGCGACATCGGCCTCGCCTGATCGCGGCCGCCCTTGGCGGCGGCGCGCGGAAATGCTACACAGGCGCCGGTTCGACATCGTCGCGAGAAGGGCCATGCTCACGCCTCGGATCCAGCGAAAACGACGCCGCGCTCTGCGCGCGTGCGCCGTCGCCGCTTGAGTTCGGCCGAGGCGAGCCCGGTAACCCGAGCCACTTCGATCACCGCCAGTCCTCAAGCCAGGCGAAAGGCGCGCCGCCCGCAGCGCGCCCGCAACGAAGGCAAGACCGCCGCGGGCGGTCCGCCGACCCCCACCGTTGCCAGCCTGGTTGAAGGAAGCACCTGCATGTTCCCGATTGTTCCCGAGCGGCCCGACGACGCCGCGCAGATCGAACCGTTGCTCGACGTCTGTTTCGGTCCCGACCGCCAGCAGAAGACCGTCTACGGCCTGCGCGAGGGCGTCGCGCCGATCGCCGGGCTCGCCTTCGCCGTGCATGACGGCGAAAAGCTGGTGGGCTCGCTCCGCTTCTGGCCGATCGTCATCGCCGGCCGCACACCGGCGATCCTGCTCGGCCCGCTGGCGGTCGATCCGTCGCGCCGGGGCGAAGGAATCGGCCGGGCGCTGATGCGCCACGGCCTCTACGAAGCGACGCGCCTCGGCCACCGCATCTGCGTGCTGGTCGGCGACCGCGCCTATTACGAGCCGTTCGGCTTCCGCTCGGCGCCGGCCGCCGGGCTCGAGCTGCCGGGTTGGGTCGATCCCGAGCGCTTCCTGGTGATGGAGCTGGCGCCGCACGCCCTCGACGGTGTCGCCGGCATGATCGGCAAGGCGAAGGGCCGCCGTCGCAGACGCGCGGCGTGATCGCGCGTTATCGCCCCTCGCGCCGCCAGGCGAGGAGCAGGCCGCCGAGCAGGACCAACAGGACGGCGAGGACCGGCAGGAGCGGAATCTGCCGCACGCCGGTGACGACATAGTCCTTGTGCGCGGTGAGGCCGATCCAGCCGCGGCC
>CAYTWJ010000118.1:0-9039 GCA_964442055.1 uncultured Rhodospirillaceae bacterium
TCGCGGCGGCGCGCCAGGCGGGCTACGACGCCCTCGTCTCGGCGCGCTCGGGCGAGAGCGAGGACGTGACCATCGTCCACCTCGCGGTCGGCTGGGGCGTGCCGCAGCTCAAGGTCGGCTCCTTCGCTCGCTCCGAGCGCATGGCGAAATGGAACGAGGGCCTGCGCATCGCCGAGGCGCTCGGCGGGCGCGGCCGCCTGCCGCCGCGCGCCGCCTTTCCCTGGGGACGCTGAGCCGGCCGGATCGAGCGGGCCGCCGGCTCAGTTGAGCTGGGCGAAGAAGTCGTTGCCCTTGTCGTCGACGACGATGAAGGCGGGGAAGTTCTCGACCTCGATCTTCCAGATCGCCTCCATGCCGAGCTCGGGATATTCCAGCGGCTCGACCTTGCGGATGGCCTTCTCGGCCAGGATCGCGGCGGCGCCGCCGATCGAGCCGAGATAGAAGCCGCCGTGCTTCTTGCAGGCCTCGGTCACCGCCTTCGAGCGGTTGCCCTTGGCGAGCGTGACGAAGCCGCCGCCGTTGCGCATCAGCAGATCGACGTAGGAATCCATGCGCCCGGCGGTGGTCGGCCCGAAGCTGCCCGAGGCGTGGCCCGCCGGGGTCTTGGCGGGGCCGGCGTAATAGATCGGGTGGTCCTTGACGTAGTCCGGCAGCCCCTGGCCCTTCTCGATGCGCTCGGCGAGGCGCGAATGGGCGAGGTCGCGGGCGACGATCAGGGTGCCGCTGAGCGACAGCCGGGCGCGGATGGGGTATTGCGAGAGCTGGCGACGGATCTCGCTCATCGGCCGGCGCAGGTCGACCGCGACCACCTCGCCGCCCAAGTTGGCCGCGGTGGTGTCGGGCAGGTAGCGCGCCGGGTCGGTCTCGAGCGCCTCGAGGAAGACGCCGTCGCGGGTGATCTTGCCCAGCGCCTGGCGGTCGGCCGAGCAGGAGACGCCGATGCCGATCGGCACGCTGGCGCCGTGGCGCGGCAGGCGGATGACGCGCACGTCGTGGCAGAAATACTTGCCGCCGAACTGGGCGCCGATGCCGTTCGTCTGCGTCAGCTTCAGCACCTCGGCCTCGAAGGCGCGGTCGCGGAAGGCGTGGCCGCCGGGGCCGCCCTGGCCGGGCAGCTCGTCGAGATAGCGGCAGGAGGCAAGCTTGACGGTCTTGAGGTTGAGCTCGGCCGACAGGCCGCCGATGACGATCGCCAGGTGATAGGGTGGGCAGGCCGCGGTGCCGAGCGTCCTGATCTGGGCGTCGAGGAACCTGAGCAGGCTGTCGCCGCGCAGCACCGCCGGCGTCTGCTGGTAGAGGAAGGTCTTGTTGGCCGAGCCGCCGCCCTTGGCGACGAAAAGGAACTTGTAGGCGTCGCCGGCGGCGGCGTAGAGCTCGATCTGCGCCGGCAGGTTGGTGCCGGTATTGACCTCCTCGAACATCGAAAGCGGCGCCATCTGCGAATAGCGCAAGTTTGTCTCTGTGTAGGTGCGGAAGACGCCGCGCGACAGCGCCGCCTCGTCGTCGCCGTCGGTCCAGATCTGCTGGCCCTTCTTGCCGAGGATGATCGCCGTGCCGGTGTCCTGGCAGCTCGGCAGCACCATGCCGGCCGAGATGTTGGCGTTCTTCAGCATCTCGAGAGCGACGAAGCGGTCGTTGTCGGAGGCCTCGGGGTCATCGAGAATGGCGCGCAGCTGGCGCAGGTGGCCGGGTCGGAACAGGTGCGCGATGTCGCGCATGGCGGCAAAGGCGAGCTCGCTCAGGGCCGCGGGCGCCACCCGCACCACCTCGTGGCCGGCCGCCTTGACTACCTCGACGCCGTCCGCGGTGAGCTTGCGGTAAGGCGTGCTGTCGGGGCCGAGCGGAAAAAGCTCCTGGTACCGGAAATCGGGCATGTCTCTTCTCGATGGCGTTGGGAAAGGGTGCGGCCGGCCCGCGCTCACTTCTTGCGGAAGGCGTCGAGCGTGACCACCTCGCCGCCCTTCTTTCCGGCTTCTCCCGCCGCCTCGGCCACGGCCGGCGCCGGCCGCTCGGCCGGGACCGCGCCGGCGGCAGCCGGGGCGGCGCGGAACTGCAAGCCGAACTGCACGCTGGGGTCGGCGAAGGCGGTCACCGCGCCGTAGGGCACGGTCAGGCGCTCGGGCACCTTGTTGAAGCTGAGGCTGACCGAGAAGGCGGTTTCGCCGACTTCCAGCCCCCAGAACTGGTGCTGCAGCACGATGGTCATCTCTTCCGGGTAGCGGGCGCGCAGGTATTCGGCCAGCTCGACGCCGGGCCGGTCGGTCCGGAAAGTGATGTAGAAATGGTGGTTGCCCGGCAGCCCGGCCTTGGCGACGCGGGCCAGCGCCTCGCGCACCACGCCGCGCAGGGCGTCCTCCATCATCGCGTTGTAATCGAGCAATCGACTCATGCGTTGCGGGACCGGAACCACGGATTGATTCGAGAGACTAATCCGGAGGCCGCATGATTCCAGCGGAATTTCATCATGCCGGCCTCAAGGGCCTGTCGGAACGGAGCGGTCGGAGGTCGAAGTGGGGGGCTTCTGTTGCCCGGTGCCCCCCGAACCGCGCTTGCTTAGTGATTAAGCAGCGAGTGCAACGCTGTTGTCGTTGGCACTTGTGGATCGGCCCGATAACGGCGGAACCATGCCGGGCGAAAACTGAACCTTTATTGCGTCCGTCGATCCTGATTCGCCCCCATCAACAGCGCACCCCCGGTTACCGCAGCCGGATGCGCTGATGGTGGAGGCGCCGGGTACTGCCCCCGGGTCCGTAACGCCTATGCCATTCAGCGTTTATCGCCATAGTCGGTTACCCGACACCGCCTATATAGGCCCGATTCGGCGCGATTTGAAGGGCCTCGGTGTCCGCCCCCGCCCGCCCGCCGCGCCGCCTGCCGCCCGAAAGGGCGGTTTCGCGGGCCATCGCCGGCCGGCCGGGCGGCGCTCTGGCAGGACGGTGAACGGATGATTAAAGTGCGCCCGGCGACACAAGAGAGAGACCATGGCGATCGACCGGGCCAAGGCAGCCGAGATCGCGAGCCAGCGCGACGAGCGCTTCAGCACGCGGCGGGCCACCGTGCCCGCGCTCGAGGAAATCCTCTACGAGGCGCTGCCGGTGCTCGACCACGGCTTCATCCGGGTCATCGACTACATGGGCGACGACGCGGCGGTGGTGCAGGCGGCGCGGGTCTCCTACGGGCGCGGCACGAAGAAGGTCAGCGAGGACCGCGGCCTGATCAACTATCTGATGCGGCATCGCCACACGACGCCGTTCGAGATGTGCGAGATCAAGTACCACGTCAAGCTGCCGATCTTCGTCGCCCGGCAGTGGATCCGCCACCGCACCGCCAACGTCAACGAGTACTCGGCGCGCTACTCGATCCTCGACAACGAATTCTACGTCCCCGCGCCCGAGCACCTGTCGGCCCAGTCCAAGGTCAACCGCCAGGGCCGCGGCGAGGTGCTGGCCGGCGCCGAGGCGGCGCGGGTCTACGAGCTGCTGCGGCGCGACGCCGAGCAGTGCTACGCCTCTTACGAGGAGATGCTCAACCAGCGCATGGATGGCGCGGTCATCGACCCCGCCCGCGACGGGCTGGCGCGCGAGCTGGCGCGCATGAACCTGACGCTCAACTTCTATACCCAATGGTACTGGAAGACCGATCTGCACAACCTGCTGCACTTCCTCAGCCTGCGCGCCGACGCCCACGCGCAGTACGAGATCCGCGCCTATGCCGAGGCGATGCTCGGCGCGGTGAAGCGCTGGGTGCCGATGGTGCACGACGCCTTCCTCGAATACCGTCTCAACGCCGTGCAGCTCTCCGCCAAGGGGCTGGCGGTGGTGCGCCGGCTGCTGGCCGGCGAGGCCGTGGAACAGGCCGAATCGGGCTTGAGCCCGCGCGAATGGCGCGAGTTGATGGCGCTGCTGGGCCGCGCCGGCTGAGCGGCGAAGTCAGTGCAGCGCGGCGCCGGGGCCGGCGTGCCGCCGCAGCGCCAGCCAGAGAGCCGTCACCACCAGGCTGAAGGCCGCGACGGTCCCGACAAGAGCCAGCGGATCGCCCTTGGGCAGCGCGGCGAGCGCGCTCGAGCCGCTGGCGCCGCCCATCATCTGCAGGAACCCCGATAGCGCGGCGGCGGCCCCGGCGATGCGCGGGTTGATGCTGAGCGCGCCGGCGATGGCGTTGGGCAGGGCGATGCCGAAGCCGACCATCCACAGGATCATCGGCCCGATCAGGCCGGCGACGCTGACGTGGCCGGCGCCCACAAGCGCGAGGAGGACGAGGCTGCTGGCGACGATGACGCCGAGGCCCAGATCGACCATCGGCTCGATGCCCAGCTTGACGGTGATGCGGCTCGAGATCAGCGAGCCGGCCAGGTAGCCGCCGGTCGGCAGCGCGGCGACCAGGCCGTAGCTCGACGGCGCCAGGCCGAGCCCGTCGATGATCACCACCGGGGCGCCGGCGACGAAGCTGTAGAGCGCGCCGAAAATGCCGGCGATGACGCCGCTGAACGCCAGGAAGCCGCGCGAGCGCAGGAGCTCGGCGAAGCTCACCGTGATGCCGCGCATCAGGCTGTGCTGCAGCTGCGGATGGCGGTTGGTCTCGGGAAGGCGGCGCACCGGCACCAGCATCGCCGCCGCGAGCAGCGTGACGAAGACGAAGCTGGCGCGCCAGCCCAGGGTTTCGTGGATGTAGCCGCCCAGGATCGGCGCGATCGCCGGCGCAACGGCGATGGCGACGCCGAGCAGCGAGGCCGCGCGCGCCGCGTCGTGACGCTCGTAGACGTCGCGGATGATCGCCCGCGTCACCACCATCCCGGCGCAGGCGCCCAGCGCCTGGGCGATGCGGGTCAGGGCCAGCAGCTCCACGGTGGGCGCCACCGCGCAGGCAAGCGACGCCGCCGCGCAGAGGGCCAGGCCGCCAAGCAGCACGATGCGGCGGCCGAAGCGGTCGCTCAGGGGCCCGAAGAAGAGCTGGCCGGTGCCGAGGCCGAGCAGGTAGACGGTCAGGGTTGTCTGGACGCGGGCGACCGAGACGGCGAATTCGCGCGCCATGTCGGGCAGCGACGGCATGTAGATGGTGCTGGCGATGATGCCGACGGCGACCAGCGCGGTGAGCAGCGGCAGGAGCCGCGCCGGCTGCGGCACCGGCTCGCCGGCCGCCGGCCGGCTCACGCCGCTCCTTCCGGCTGCGCGAGCGGCCGCCCGATTCGAGCGCGGGCGATGGCGGGTCGGCCAATGCGGGATGTGGGCATGCGGCAAGAGGCGGGTGCGACTGGCCGCTGATTTATCACGGCTCGCGCCTTCCGGCTATTGCGCGTCTGCCGGCCCGATCATGCGCCGCCGAGGGGGCGGTGGCGGAAGCAGGAGACGAGATGGTCGTTGACCATGCCGACCGCCTGCATGAAGGCATAGACAATGGTCGGGCCGACGAAGGTGAAGCCCTCGCCCTTCAGCGCCTTGGATAAGGCGCGGCTCTCGGCGGTCTCGGCGGGGACCTGGCGCAGGTCGCGCCAGCGGTTCTGGACGATGCGGCCGTCGGTCGCCTGCCAGATGAAGTCGGCGAAGCTGCCGGTTCGCTCCATGATCTGCAGATAGCCGCGGGCGTTGGCCACCGTGCCCTCGATCTTGGCGCGGTTGCGGACGATGCCGGGGTCGGCCATCAACCGCTCGATCTTGCGCCGGTCGTAGCGGGCGATGCGCGCGGGATCGAAGCCGTCGAAGGCGCGGCGGAAGGCGTCGCGCTTGCGCAAAATGATGTACCACGAGAGGCCGGCCTGGAAGCCGTCGAGGATGAGCTTCTCGAACAGCGCGCGATCGTCGCGTTCCGGCACGCCCCACTCCTCGTCGTGATAGGCGACGTAGAGCGGGTCGCTGTTGAGCCAGCCGCAGCGGGCCTTGCCGTCGGCGTGCGGGGCGCGCGGCGGGGCCATCAGGGCGCCATCCAGGGCTGAATGACCGGCTTGAGCCGCGTCTCGCCGGCCAGCAGCGGCCGGCCGCTCGCCTCGGCCTCGGCCAGCTGGTCGAGCCGCAGCAGCGCCAGCGCGACGCCGTCGCGGCCCGAGCGGACGGTGCCGGCCTCACGGCCGTCGAGCAGCACCGGCGTGTCGGGCGGCGGCAGCGGCCCGTCGAGATCGACGCGGTAGAGCCGCTTCTTGACCAGGCCGCGATACTTGGTGCGCGCGGTCAGTTCCTGGCCGACATAGCAGCCTTTGGCGAAATCGACGCCGTGCAGGGCCTCGAAGTTGCTTTCCAGCAGCAGCGACTTGTCGACCTCGAGATCGCGGCTGCCGTCGGGCACGCCGAGCAGCAGGCGGTGGCGGTCGTAGTCCTCGGGCGTGGCGGCGGCGAAACCCGCGCCGGCCAGCGTATCGGGCACCGTCGCCCCCGGCAGCGCGGCGCGCAAGCCCAGCTCGGCCAGACGCGGATCGACGTAAACGACGCCGCCACCCAGCGCCTTGGCCCGCCCTGGCTCGGCCGGCAGCCCGGCGCGGCCGGCAGCGCCGTCGCCGAAGGCCGCCGCGACCGCAATCTCGTCGCCGAGGGCCGCGATCTCGACCTTCGCGCGCAGCCGGTAGAGGATCAGGCGTCGCACCAGCTCGTCGCGGCGACGGCGCTCGCAATCGAGCAGCAGCGGCCCGGCCTCGTCGCCGGGTTCAGCGATGACGAAGAAGTCGAACAGGTACTTGCCCTGCGGCGTCAGCAGCGCCGCGTAGGCGGCGCGCGCGGCCGAGACCGTGAGAACATCGGTGGAGACCAGCGCATTGAGGAAGGTCCGCGCCTCGGGGCCGGCGAGGCGGACCAGCGCACGCTCGGGCAGCAGCGTGTAGCGCAACGCGGCGGTCATGGTTCTGCCAATCCTTCCCGTCACCCAATTAGGCGACGGGTCTCGCCTTGGCAAGCGCCGGCCGCGCCCGTATAAACCGGCATCCCGCCTGCCGGCGGGCGGCAGCGGCATGAAAATCCTTTTTGTTACCAATACGCGCATCGGCGACGCCGTCCTGTCCACCGGGCTGCTCGGCTGGCTGATCGCGCGCTATCCCGGCGCGCGCCTGACCATCGCCTGCGGCCCGGAGGCGGTGCCCTTGTTCGCCGCGACGCCGGGGCTCGAGCGGGTCATTCCGATGCCGAAGGAGCGCTGGGGCGGGCACTGGTTCCGCCTCTGGCGCCAGGTCGTCACCACGCGCTGGGGCCTGGTGGTCGACCTGCGGGGTTCGCTGCTCGGCCAGTTCCTGGTGGCGCGGCAGCGCAAGGTGCTGTTGCCGCGCGCCTCCGGCCACCGGCTGCTGCATCTCGCCAGCCTGTTCCGCCTGACCGATCCGCCGCCGCCGCGGATCTGGGTCGCCCAAACGCACCGCACCGCGGCGCGTCAGTTGATACCGGCGGGCGGCCCGGTGCTGGGACTCGGCCCCACGGCGAACTGGGGCGGCAAGGTCTGGCCGGCGGAGCGTTTTGCGGCGGCGTGCCGCCGTCTGACGGCGGCCGACGGCATCCTGCCCGACGCGCGCGTCGCGGTCTTCGGCGGCCCGGGCGAGGAGGCGATGGCGGCGCCGGTGCTGGCGGCGATCCCGGCGGAGAGGCGCATCGACCTGGTCGGCCGCACCGACCTGCTGACGGTCTACGCTTGCATGGAGCGCCTCGCGCTCTACATCGGCAACGACAGCGCGCTGATGCACCTCGCCGCGGCGAGCGGGGTGCCGACGCTGGGCCTGTTCGGGCCGAGCCGCGAGGACCAGTACGCGCCGTGGGGCGCCAACGCCGCCTTCGTGCGCACGCCCGAGAGCTTCGACCAGATCGTGCGCGCGCCGGGCTATGACTATCGCAGCCAGGAGACGCGCATGGGCTCGCTCTCCGTCGAAGCGGTGGTCGAGGCGGCGATAGCCTTGTGGCGTCGCCGCGGCGGCGGCTGAGATGCACCGCGTCGTCCAGGTCATGGCGGGGGCGGCGCACGGCGGCGCCGAGACCTATTTCGTCAATTTGGTGCTGGCGTTGCATCGCGCCGGGCTCGACCAGAAGGTGGTCATCCGCCGCCATGCCGGGCGCGCGGCTCTGCTGCGCGCGGGCGGCGTCGAGCCGGCCGAGCTGCCGTTCGGCGGCTGGTTCGACCTGCGCACGCGCCCCGCGCTCGGGCGGCTCATCGGCGAGTATCGCCCCGACATCGTCGTCAGCTGGATGGGCCGCGCCTCGGCGGCGGTCCCGGCCGGGCCCTACGTCCAGGTCGGCCGGCTCGGCGGCTACTACGACCTCAAGTATTTCCGCCGCTGCCGGCATCTGGTTTGCAACACGCGCGAACTGGTCGGCTGGTGCGTCGCGCGCGGCTGGCCGCCGGAGCGGGTGCATTACCTCGCCAATTTCGTCACCCCGCGCACTATGGCGCCGCAGGCCCGCGCCGCGCTCGACACGCCGGCCGAGGCGCCGCTCCTGCTGGCGTTGGGGAGGCTGCATCCGAACAAGGCGTTCGACGTCCTGCTGCGCGCCCTGGCGCGGCTTCCCGCCGCCTATCTGTGGCTGGCCGGCGAGGGCGCCGAGCGCGCGGCGCTCGAGCGGCTGGCGGCGGAACTCGGCGTCGCCGCGCGCGTGCGCTTCCTCGGCTGGCGCGAGGACCGCGAAGCATTGTACGCCGCTGCCGACCTCTGTATCGTGCCGTCGCGCAACGAGCCGTTCGGCAACGTCATCCTGGATGCCTGGGCGACGGGCGTGCCGCTGGTCGCCGCCGCCGCCGCCGGCCCCGCCGCCCACATCCGCCACGAGGAAACGGGTCTGTTGGTTCCCGTCGACGACAGCGACGCCTTGGCCGCCGCGATCAGCCGGCTCATCGCCGACCCGGCGCTCGCGCGCCGGCTCGCCGACGGCGGTCGCGCAGCCTGGCGGGCCGAGTTCACCGAGGACGCCGCCGTGCGCCGCTGGCTCGCCCTGTTCGACCGGATCGCCTCCTGATGTGCGGCATTGCCGGCTTCATGACCGCCGATGGCCGTGCGCCGGCCACGGGCGCGCTCGCGATGGTCTGGTTGATCGGCGCCTACACGCTGGTGTTCGGAATCATGATGATCGTGCTTTCGTTCCG
>CAYTWJ010000119.1:0-9001 GCA_964442055.1 uncultured Rhodospirillaceae bacterium
GCTTCGGCCAGCACGCCGAGCTCGTCCATCAGGGCGATGCTGGGCGTCGGATCCGGCGTCTCGAGCAGGCGCAGAAGCTCGCCGGCGACGCGCTCGCCCGAGAGGATGCGCAGGCTCTTCGCGCCGGCGCGGCAGGCCGCGACCGCTTCCCCGTCGGGCGCGCCGCGGTTGTAGCGGGCGTGAAAGCGGAAGAAGCGCAGGATGCGCAGCGCGTCCTCGCGGATGCGCTCGTCGGCGCGACCGACGAAGCGCACGCGCCCCGCCGCCAGGTCGGCGAGGCCGCCGACCGGGTCGTAGAGCGTGCCGTCGGGATCGGCGAAGAGGGCGTTGATGGTGAAGTCGCGGCGCGCCGCGTCGGCCGCCCAGTCGTCGGTATAGGCGACCTTGGCGCGGCGGCCGTAGGTCTCGACATCGGTGCGCAGCGAGGTGATCTCGAAATGCCGCTTCCCGATCACCGCGGTGACCGTGCCGTGCTCGATGCCGGTCGGGATCGCGTGGATGCCGGCCTCGGCGAGGCGCCGCAGCACGAGGTCGGGCGGCTCGGGGGTGGCGATATCGACGTCGCGGCCGGGCCGGTGCAGCACCGCGTCGCGCACGCACCCGCCGACGAAGCGCACGGTCGCGCCGCCCGCGCCGAGCGCCGCCAGCACCGCGCGCGTCTCGGGCGCCGTCATCCACGGCGGCGGCGGCTCGATCCGGCCGGCCGGCGTCACCGTGGCCCTATTTACCGATTTCGCCCGGCGCGATCTTGCCGTCGATCAGCCGGGGCGGGGTGTAGGCGCCGCTTGGCGGTTCGCCGGTGAAGAGGCCGAGGGCGAGGAAGCTCAGGATCAGCAGCAGCAGCGCGCTGATCACCAGCCAGGTCCACGGCGCCTCGCTCCAGCCCGGGTGATGGGCCTTCTGGCGGCGCACGTACCAGACGTAGCCGGCATAGATCGCGAAAGGCAGCAGCAGCGGCAGGACGTGGACGAGGAAGCGCGTCATCGCAACCCGGCCTGGCGTTGGTAGAGATTGCGCAGCATGCCGGCCGTGGCCCCCCAGATGTAATAGTCGCGGTAGGGCATCGCCCACCAGAAGCGCTCGATGCCGTTGAAGACGCCGCTGTGACGCCGGTGGTTGGCCGGGTCGAGCAGGAAGGCGAGCGGCACTTCGAAGGCCTCGGCCACCTCGTGCGCGTCGAGTCGCAGGCTGAACCCCGGCGTCACCGCCCCGACCACCGGCGTCACCGCGAAGCCGGTGACGGTGATGTAGGAATCGAGCGCACCCAGGATCCGCACGTGCTCGCGCGAGAGCCCGATCTCCTCCTCGGTCTCGCGCAGCGCGCAGGCCGCCAGGTCGGCGTCGCGCTCTTCGAGGCGGCCGCCGGGAAAGCTGATCTGGCCGGAATGGGTGCTCAGGTGCGAGGTCCGCCGCGTCAGCAGCACGCGCACCTCGCCCGCGTAGCGCACCAGCGGCACCAGCACGGCGGCCGGGGTCAGCGGTCCGGGGCGGATCGGCCTTGCGGCCGGGTTCAAACCGTGATCGCCACCCACCGTGGCGGCGAATTCGCGCGGAATCGCCTCGATCGCCGGCACCGGCGCCAACGCGCGGGCCAGGCGATCGATCAGCGCCGCCGGCTCGACCAGCTCCGTATCAGCCATCGAGATCAGCCATCGAGGCGCCCGAGCTCGAAGAACGTCCCGGCGCTCCAGACGCCGAAGACCGGCCTGCCGCCAACTTCCGCCTCCTCGCCCAATTGGACGAGGTCGTAGAAGACGGCCCGCGCGATCAGCGCCTCGAGGCCGTCGCGCACGCGGACATAGGGCGCCGGCTCGCCTGTCGCCGGAGCGGTGACGACGCGGATCGGATGCTGGGCGTCGGCGGTAATCGCGTCATCGACATTGGTGCGGAAGGCGATGCGCCGGCCGCGCCCCTCGCCCGCGACGGCCATCTCGACCGCGACGAAAGGCGCGTCGTCGACCCGGATGCCGACTTTCTCCACCGGCGTCACCAGGTAGAAGCGGCCGTCCTTCTCGCGGCGCAGAATGCCGGCGAAGAGCTGGACCAGGGCGGTGCGGCGGATCGGCGTACCCATGTAGTACCAGGTGCCGTCGCGGGCGATGCGCATGTCGATATCGCCGCAGAAGGCCGGGTTCCAGCGCTCGACGGGCGGGCGCTCGCGCGGCATCAGCGCGGCGAACAGCGCCGCCGGGTCGGCCGGGCGCCCGGCTTCGCCCCGTCCGGGGGTGGCGTCGGCGGTCTCAAGCAAAGGTAACGCTCCCAATCCGCTTGGCTTTCGCTTTTCCTTCGGCCCCTACTATATAATCCAAGGCATGCAGAACGTCAGCGAAGCGGGCGACGCCCTCGTCCGCGAGATTGCGCAGGCCGGCGAGCGGATCGCCGCCGTCCGCGACCATATCAGCCGGGTCATCTTCGGTCAGCAGACCGTCGTCGACGAGGCGCTCGCCACGCTGCTCGCCGGCGGCCACGCCCTGTTGATCGGCGTTCCCGGCCTGGCCAAGACCAAGCTGGTCGAGACGCTCGGCACCGTCCTCGGCCTCGACGACCGCCGGGTGCAATTCACCCCCGACCTGATGCCCGCCGACATCCTCGGCTCCGAGGTGCTCGAGGAGAGCGAGAGCGGCCGGCGCTCGTTCCGCTTCATCCCCGGCCCGGTATTCTGCCAGCTCTTGATGGCCGACGAGGTCAACCGCGCCAGCCCGCGCACCCAGTCGGCGCTGTTGCAGGCGATGCAGGAGAAGCAGGTCTCGGTCGCCGGCCAGCGCCATCCGTTGCCCTCGCCCTTCCACGTGCTGGCGACCCAGAACCCGCTCGAGCAGGAGGGAACCTATCCCCTGCCCGAGGCGCAGCTCGCCCGCTTCCTGCTGCAGATCGACGTCACATATCCCGCCCGCGAGGCCGAGCGGCGCATGCTGTTCGCCACCACCGGCCTGCAGGAGGAGACGCCGCGGCCGGTGCTGACCGCGGCCGAGCTGATGGGCGTGCAGCGACTCGTCCGCCGCATCCCGGTCGGCGACAGCGTCGTCGAGGCCATCCTCGACCTCGTCCGCAGCGGCCGCCCGGACAGCAGCGCGATCGCCGAGATCAAGGGCCGGATCGCCTGGGGACCGGGCCCGCGCGCCAGCCAGGCGCTGATGCTGGCGGTGCGCGCGCGGGCGCTGATGGACGGCCGCCTCGCGCCCTCGGTCGATGACGTCGTCGCCCTGGCGCCGCCGGTGCTGCGCCATCGCATGGCGCTCACCTTCGCCGCCCGCGCCGATGGCGTCACCATCGACGACGTGATCGGCCACATGGTGGCGCCGCTTACCTAGCGATGGCCGCGCCCGGCGAGAGCATCGGGGGAGCCAGCCTGCGCCAGCGGGCCGAGCAGGTTGCCGCCCTGCTGCCGCCGCTGCTGGTCGCCGCCGAACGGATCGCCGTCACCGTCGAGCAGGGCGTGCACGGCCGCCGCCGCGTCGGCACCGGCGACGCCTTCTGGCAGTACCGGCGCTACCAGCCGGGCGATGCCGCCAACCTGATCGACTGGCGGCAGTCGGCCAAGCGGCAGGGCTATTTCATCCGGCAGAACGAGTGGGAGGCGGCCGAGAGCGTCTGGCTCTGGCGCGACGGCTCGCCGTCGATGCGCTGGCGCTCGAAGCTCGCCGAGGCGGAGAAGAAGGAGCGCGCCGAGCTGGTGCTGCTGGCGTTGGCGGCGCTGCTGGTGCGCGGCGGCGAGCGCATCGGCCTCCTCGGCGAGGACCGGCTGCCGAGCACCGGGCGCGCCACGCTCGACCGGCTGACCGAGGCCATGCTGCGGCCGGTCGCCGCCGGGGCCAGCCTGCCGCCCACGGTCGAATTGCCGCGTCACGCGCAGCTGGTGCTGATCGGCGACTTCCTGTCGCCGCTACCCGAGATCGAGGCGACTGTGCGCCGCTTCGCCGGGCGCGGCATCAAGGGACATCTGCTGCAGATCGTCGACCCGGCCGAGGAGACGCTGCCCTTCGAGGGGCGGACGCGCTTCCACGGGCTCGAGGGCGAGAGCGCGCTGACGGTGAGCCGCGTCGAGACGATCAAGAGCGACTGGGAGCGCCGCCTGCGGCTGCGCCACGACAGCCTCAAGGAGATCGCCCAGCGCGCCGGCTGGACCTTCAGCACCCATCACACCGACCGGCCGCCGCAGACGGCGCTGCTGGCGCTGCACGCCGCGCTGTCGGGCGCGCTGCTCCATTGAGGCGCGGGGCGGCGCGATGCTGAGCCTGGGCGCGATCGCCTTCCTCTCGCCGTGGATGCTGGGCGCGCTCGGCGTGCTGCCGATCCTGTGGTGGCTCTTGCGGGTGACGCCGCCGGCGCCGCGCAACGTCACCTTCCCGCCGATCCGCCTGCTTCTCGGCCTGCTGCCCAAGGAGGAGACGCCGGCGCACACGCCCTGGTGGCTGCTGCTGCTCCGCCTGCTGATCGCGGCGCTGGCCATCGTCGCGCTGGCCCAGCCGCTGCTCAATCCCGGCGCCAAACTGGTCAATCCGGGTCCGCTTCTCCTGGTCGTCGACGACGGCTGGGCGGCAGCGCCGACCTGGAGCCGGCGGGTCGAGGCGATCGACGACCTGATCGACCAGGCCGAGCGGGCGCAACGGCCGGTGATGCTGCTGACCACGGCGCGGCCGGCGAACGGCGACCCGCTGCGCGCCAGCAAGCTGATGCCGGCGGGCGAGGCGCGCAGCGCGCTCGGCGCCCTGCGGCCGAAGCCCTGGCCGAGCGACCGCAAGGCGGCGCTGCAGGCGATCCTCGACCTCAAGCTGCCCGAGCCGGGCGACGCCGTGTGGCTGGTCGACGGAATCGACGATGGCCAGGCCTTCACGCTTGCCGAGCGGCTGCAGTGGGCCGGGGCGCTGCAGATCCTGGCGCTGCCGCCGGAACAGACCGCGCACGCGCTGCTGCCGCCGACGGTCGACGCCGCCGGCATGCGCCTTGCCGTGCTCAGGGCCGCCGCCGACGGGCCGCGCGCGCTCTGGCTGCGGGCCAGCGGCGAGCAGGGCGAGGCGCTGGCCCGCGAACCGTTGCGCTTCGCCGCCGATGCGACGCGCGCCGAGGCCGCCATCGACCTGCCGGTCGAGCTGCGCAACCGCATCTCGCGCATCGAGATCGAGGGCGAGGCCTCGGCCGGGGCAACCGTGCTGGTCGACGACCGCTGGCGGCGGCGACCGGTCGGCTTGGCCTCGGGCGGCGCGTTGGAGACCCAGCAGCCGCTCCTTTCCGACCTCTTTTATCTGCAGCGCGCGCTCGCTCCCTTTACCGACGTGCGCGCCGGCCGCGTCGGCGACCTGCTGCAGCGCGAGCTGGCGGTGCTGGTCCTCGCCGACATTGGCCAGATCGTCGGGCCCGAGCGCGCCGCCCTGCAGGAATGGCTGCAGCGCGGCGGCCTTCTGGTCCGCTTCGCCGGCCCGCACCTGGCCGAAAAATCCGACGACCTGGTTCCGGTGCGCCTGCGCGCCGGCAGCCGGCTGCTCGGCGGCGCCATGTCGTGGTCGCAGCCGGCGCAACTGGCGCCATTCCCGGAAACCAGCCCGTTTTCCGGCCTGCCGGTGCCGGCGGACGTCACCGTCGGCCGGCAGGTGCTGGCCGAGCCCGATCTCGAGCTGCCGGCCAAGACCTGGGCACGCCTCGCCGACGGCACGCCGCTGGTCACCGCCGAGAAGCGCGGCCAGGGCTGGGTGATCCTGTTCCACACCACCGCCAACACGCAGTGGTCGAACCTCGCCATCTCGGGCCTGTTCGTCGAGATGATGCGGCGGATCGTCGACCTGTCGCAGGGCATCGCCGGCAGCGACGCGGCCGAGCGCCTGCCGCCCTACGCGCTGCTCGACGGCTTCGGCCGGGCCGGCCCGCCGGCGGGTGTCGCGGGGACGGTGGCGGGACGCGACATCGGGCGCCTTGCCGCCGCGCCCGAACATCCGCCCGGACTTTACGGCAACGAGGTCGCGCGGCGCGCGCTCAACCTCAGCCAATCGATCAGCGAGCTCGTCCCGGCGCGGCGCTGGCCGCAAGGCGCCGAAGCCGTCGAGCTCAGCGAGCGGCCGGAAATCGCGCTGATGCCCTGGCTGCTCGGCGGCGCCATCGCCCTGGCACTTGCCGACCTGGCGATCGCGCTGGCCTTGCGCGGCCTTTTCGGCCTGCGCCGGGGCCGGGCGCCGGGGGCGCTCGCGCTGCTGCTGGCACTGGCCAGCGCCGCCGCGCTGGCCGTTCCCGGCGAGGCGCTGGCGCAAGGCGCGGCTTCGCGCCGGCCGGTGGCGACCAACGACGACTATGCGCTCGCCGCCTCGCTCGAGCTTCGCCTCGCCTACGTCGTCACCGGCGACGACGCCGTCGATGCGATGAGCCATGCCGGCCTGGTCGGCCTCACCGACCAGCTGTTCCGGCGCACCTCGGTCGAGGCCGCCGAGCCGATGGGCGTCCATCTCGAGCGCGACGAGATCGTCTTCTTCCCGCTGCTCTACTGGCCGGTGGTGGCGACGCAGCCCGAGCTCAGCGACCGCGCGCTCGCCCGCATCGACGCCTTCATGAAGACCGGCGGCCTGATCCTGTTCGACACCCGCGACCAGGGCTCGATCGGGCCGGGCGGCGTCGGCCCCGGCACGCAGAAGCTGCGCCAGCTGCTCGGCCGGCTCGACCTGCCGCCGCTGATCCCGGTGCCGACCGATCACGTGCTGACCAAGGCCTTCTACCTGACGCAGGACTTTCCCGGCCGCTACAGCGGCGGCCAGGTCTGGGTCGAGCGCCATCCGGGCGGCGCCAACGACGGCGTTTCGGCTCTGATCGTCGGCGGCAACGACTGGGCGGCGGCGTGGGCGATCGACGCCGACCGCCGCCCGCTCGCCGCGATGGTCCCGGGCGGGGCCCAGCAGCGCGAGATGGCCTACCGCTTCGGCATCAACGTCGTGATGTACACGCTGACCGGCAATTACAAGGCCGACCAGGTGCACGTCCCGGCGCTGCTCGAGCGGCTCGGCCAATAGGGAGCGCGGCATGTTCAGCACCATCGCCGCCGTCGCCTTTTCGCCGCTCCTGCCCTGGCCGCTGATCGCCGCGCTCGGCGCGATCGCCGCAGGCCTGGTCGCGCTCGGCCTGTGGCGCGGTGCCGCCGGCATCGGCTGGCGCGCGGCGGCGCTCGCCGCCGGCCTGGCGGCTTTGGCCAACCCGTCGCTGGTCGAGGAGCAGCGCGAGCCGCTCAACGATGTCGCCGCCCTGGTGGTCGATCTCTCGCCGTCGCAGGATCTGGGCGGCCGGCGTGCCGCCGCCGAGGCCGCCGAGGCGGCGCTGCGCGAGCGGCTGGCGCGGCTGCCGGACCTTGAGCTGCGGGTGGTGCGGGTCGGCGCCGACACCGGCGAGGCCGCGGCGCCGAGCGACGACGGCACGCGGCTGTTCGAGGCGCTCCAGCGCGCGCTCGCCGACGTGCCGCGCGAGCGCGTCGCCGGCGCGATCATGATCACCGACGGCCAGGTGCACGACGCTCCCGCGCAAGCGGACGCTCTCCATCTCGGCGGCCCGCTGCACGTGCTGCTGACCGGCTCGCCCGACGAACGCGACCGGCGCCTGATCGTCGAGCGGGCGCCGAGTTTCGGCATGGTCGGCGACGAGCTGGCGCTGACCGTGCGGGTCGAGGAAGCGGGCGCCCCGCCCGGGGCGCAGGCCACCGTGACGCTCAAGCCGCATGGCGGCGAGGCGCGGGCGGTGCGGCTGCCGATCGGCGAGAGCCGGACCTTGCCCTTCCGGCTCGAGCATGGCGGCGCGACGATCATCGAGATCGAGGCCGCGGCCGGGCAGGACGAGCTCACCCTGCAGAACAACCGCGCCGCCATCGTGGTCAACGGCGTGCGCGACCGGCTGCGGGTGCTCCTGGTCTCGGGCGAGCCGCATGCCGGCGAGCGCGTCTGGCGCAACCTGCTCAAGGCCGATCCCTCGGTCGACCTGGTGCACTTCACCATCCTGCGTCCGCCGGAGAAGCAGGACGGGACGCCGATCCGCGAGCTGTCGCTGATCGCCTTCCCGATCCGCGAGCTGTTCGAGATCAAGCTCGCCGAGTTCGACCTGATCATCTTCGACCGCTACCGGCGCCGCGGCATCCTGCCGAGCCACTATTTCGAGAACATCGCCAACTACGTGAAGGACGGCGGCGCGCTCCTCGAAGCGTCGGGACCCGCCTTCGCGACGCCACTCAGCCTCTACCGCACGGCTCTGTCCGAGGTTCTGCCCGGCCGCCCGACCGGCGCGACGCACCTCGCCGGCTTCACGCCGATGCTGACCGACAAGGGACGCCGCCACCCGGTGACCGCCGACCTGCCCGGCGCCGCCGGCGAGGTGCCGGGCTGGGGCCGCTGGCTGCGCATGGTCGATGTCGAGCGGACCGGCGGCGTGTCGCTGCTCGCGGGCCATTCGAACCAGCCGGTGCTGCTGCTCGACCGCGTCGGCAAGGGGCGCGTCGCGCAACTGCTTTCGGACCATGCCTGGCTGTGGGCGCGCGGCTTCGAAGGCGGCGGCCCGCAGGGCGAGCTCCTGCGCCGCCTCGCCCACTGGCTGATGAAGGAGCCCGATCTCGAGGAGGACGCGCTGCGGGCCGAGGCGCGCGGCAGCCGTCTCGATATCACGCGCCGCTCGCTCGAAACCGACGAGCGGCCGGTCACCGTCACCGCGCCCGACGGCGGCGAGCGCCGCGTCGAAATGAAAGACGCCGGCGATGGCCGGGCCAGCGGCACGCTGCCGCTGCGCCAGCCCGGCCTCTACCGCCTCAGCGACGGCGAGCGCACCACCGTCGCCGTCGCCGGCACGCTCAATCCGAAGGAGTTCGCCGACGTGCGCGCCACCGCGGCGCTGCTCGCGCCGGCGGCCGAGGCCAGCGGCGGCGCGGTGCGCTGGCTCGCCCAGGGCGGCGTGCCCGAGCTGCGCCGCGTCGCGGCCGGCCGCGACGGCGACGGCGGCGGCTGGATCGGCCTCACCGCGCACAAGGACTATGTCGTCACCGGCGTGCGGC
>CAYTWJ010000120.1:0-8804 GCA_964442055.1 uncultured Rhodospirillaceae bacterium
CATCGAGCAGGTTGAAGCTGTGGCTCGCCTTCATGCACTGGTCGTAGGCGGGCAGCGCCAGGCCGGCAACGATCAGCCGGCCGCATTCCTTCTCCGCGTCGGCGAAGTGGCGGAACAGGAGATCGGTGTCGGCGTGCTCGAAATTGAAGGCCGAGAACTCGCGCTCGTTCTGCAGATAGACCTCGCCGTAGGTGTTGCCCCGGCCGTTCCAGTCGAGCTCGAAGACGTTGTCGCGGCCCTGCACGTACATGGCCAGGCGCTCGAGGCCGTAGGTGATCTCGGCCGAGACCGGGCGGCAGTCGAAGCCGCCGACCTGCTGGAAGTAGGTGAACTGGGTCACCTCCATGCCGTCGCACCAGACCTCCCAGCCCAGGCCCCAGGCGCCCAGCGTCGGGCTCTCCCAGTCGTCCTCGACGAAGCGGATGTCGTGCAGGCGCGGGTCGATGCCGAGCGCCTTCAGCGACTCGAGATAGACCTCGAGCACGTCGGGCGGGTTCGGCTTCAAGACGACCTGGAACTGGTAATAGTGCTGCAGCCGGTTCGGGTTCTCGCCGTAGCGGCCGTCCTTGGGCCGGCGCGACGGCTGCACGTAGGCGGCGTTCCACGGCTCGGGGCCGAGGGCGCGCAAGGTCGTCGCCGGGTGGAAGGTGCCGGCGCCGACCTCCATGTCGTAGGGCTGCAGCAGGATGCAGCCGCGCTGCGCCCAGAACGTCTGCAGCGTCAGGATCAGGTCCTGAGAGGAAAGGGGCGCCGACGGGGCGGAGTGCGCCATTGTTTTTCCGGATGATCTGGGGCCGGCCCAAGCGCGGCGGAACATACCGACCGCGCCCCCGGCCGGTCAAGGCCGCGCCGCCCTCAGCCGCCGCGCGACCGGTAGGGACAGTCCTCGCGGCCGCAGCTGCTCGCCCGGCCCGCCGCGACATAGGTGCCGCAGACCCGGCAGCGCTCCATCTCCTCGACCGGCAGCGACGTGCGCCGCTCGCTCTCGTCGATCTTGCGCTTCTGCCGGCGGTCCCACTGGCGCCAGGCGTACCAGGCCGCCGCCGCCAGCAGCACGATCAGGATCAGTTTGGGGAGATTGAGCATCGCCGTCTCGCGCCTGGGCGCCCCTCAGAGCCCGTAGCGGGCCCACAGCGCCCGCGCCTCGACCCCGGCCAGCAGCTCCTCGGCCATCGACGCGGGGCCCGCCGCCGGCAGGCCAAGGCGGCGGCGCAGCCAGCCGCCAGGTACCCCGACCGGCTGCAATCGGACCCGCTCGCCGAATCGCTCCCGCATGACCGAGCGCAGGTCGCCGAGCCCGTCGACCAGGCCGAGTTCGCGCGCCTGCGCCCCGGTCCAGAACTCGCCCGAGAACAGATCGGGCGGCTCGGGATCGGCCAGCCTGCCTTTGCGTCGCTCGCGTACCCAGGCGATGAAGCGCTCGTGCATGGCGCGCTGGACGCGCTCCAGCCGGGCGACATCCTCTGTCTTCTCCGGCGCGAACGGATCGAGGAAGGCCTTCTTGTCGCCCTGGACGTGCAGCCGTCGCTCGACGCCAAGGCGCTCGAGCAGGCCGGTGAAACCGAAGCCCGCCGACATGACGCCGACCGAGCCGACGATGCTCGAAGGGTCGGCGTAGATGTCGTCGGCGGCGAGCGCCAGCCAGTAGCCGCCCGAGGCGCCGATGTCCTCGATCGCGGCGATGACTGGGATCTTCTTCTCCTCGGAAAGCTGGCGGATGCGGCCGGCGATCAGGGCCGACTGCACCGGCGACCCGCCCGGCGAATTGATCGCCAGCGCCACGGCGACCACCCCGTAGGCCGAGAACGCCCGCTCGATCGCGCCGGCGAGGCCGGCCAGGTTCAGCCCGCCCGCCCTGAGCGGCAGATTGCCGGCCGAGATGACGCCGTTGAGGCGCAGCACGCTGACCAGCGGCGGCGGGTTGCGGAAGCGATCGAACGGCAGCCAGCGCAGCAGCGCCCGGGGGTGGTAGGCCATCGCCCTTAGATAGGACTTTGCGCCGGACCGCACAACGGCGGCGCGGCCTTCAGTCGAGCGCGAGCGCCGCGCCGTCGCGCAGCACGCGCTCGGTCGCCGCGCTATAGGCGCCGTCCGGCCGGTGCAGGACCAGCCCCGGCAGCAGGCGCGCCGGCGCCGCCGAGCCGCGCCGGGCCTGGACGATCAGCCGCTTGGCAGGCTTGTCGCCGCCCGGCCACAGCGGGAATACGGCGATGGCGCCGGCGCGGCCGTGCAGGCCCGCCAGCAGCTCGGGCAGGCGCTCCGCCCGCTGGATGACGGTCACCGTTCCGCCGGGGCGCACCATGGCGAGCATGAAATCGAGCCAGCGGCCGAGATCGCCGGGCGCCGATTCGCCCCGGGCGCGGGCGCGCCCGGCGTCGGGCGAGCGGTCATGGCGGCCGGCGGCGAAAAAGGGCGGATTGGCGAAGGCGTGATCGAAGCTGCCGGCAAGCGAGGCCGGCGGCTCCAGGATGTCGCCAACCACAATGTCGATCCGATCGGCGAAGCCGTTGCGGACGGCATTGGCACGAGCCAACTCGGCCAGTTCAGGCTGCAGCTCGATGCCGGTCAGGCGCAATTCCGGCACGCGCGCCGCCAGGCAGAGCAAGGCGGCACCGGTGCCGCAGCCGGCCTCGATCGCGCGCTCGCCCGCGCGCGCCGGCACCGCCGCCGCCAGCAGCACCGCGTCCGAGCCGGCGCGCAGCCCGCCCGCGGGCTGCGCCAGCCGCAGCCGCCCGCCAAGCAGCGCGTTGACGGTGACGCCGGGGTCAGCCAATGGCGGAACCGAGCCCGGCGTCGGCCAGCAAGCGGCGCGCGCGCGGCGCATCGGCATCGTCGACGACCAGGCGGCGGGGCAGGATGCCGAGCGAGCCTTCGACGATGCTCATGTGGCCGTCGAGGACGCGGGCGGCGATCGCCGCCTCGGCGAGCAGCGCGCCGGCGTAAGACAGCAGCACCAGGTCGTTGCTGCGCAGGATTTCGACCATTGCCCGCCCTCGGGTCGGCGGCTTGACCGACCGCCGGTTCGCTCTATGCTCGCCAGCCGGGACCGGCAGCGTCAAGCGGAACGGGGGAATCCAGCGTGGCCGTATTCGCGGAAGTCAGTGGCGAAAGCGGCCAGGGCGGCAAGCCCGGCCTGGAGGCGTTGCGCCGGCTCGTCGCCGACGAGCTGGCCCTGGTCAACGCCGAGATCCTGCGGCGGATGCAAAGCCGCGTGCCCCTGATCCCCGAACTCGCCAGCCACCTGATCGCCGCCGGCGGCAAGCGCATCCGGCCGATGCTGACGCTCGCCGCGGCGCGGCTCTGCGGCTATCGGGGCAAGGCGCATATCCAGCTGGCGACCTGCGTCGAGTTCATTCATACGGCGACGTTGCTGCACGACGATGTGGTCGACGAAAGCGATCTCCGGCGCGGCAACGCCACCGCCAACACGCTGTGGGGCAACCAGGCGTCGGTGCTGGTCGGCGACTTCCTGTTCAGCCGCGCCTTCCAGCTGATGGTCGAGGCCGGCTCGCTGGAAGTGCTCGGCATCCTCGCCGACGCGGCGGCGGTGATCGCCGAGGGCGAGGTGCTGCAGCTGATGACCTCGAACGACACCGCCACCGGCGAGGACGCCTATCTCGAGGTGATCGCCGCCAAGACGGCGGCGCTGTTCGCCGCCGCCTGCAAGGTCGGCGCTGTGATCGCCGGCCGTCCGCCGGCCGAGGCGGCGGCGCTCGAAGCCTTCGGCCGCAATCTCGGCATCGCCTTCCAGCTCGTCGACGACGCGCTCGACTATTCCGCCGAGCGGGCCACGCTGGGCAAGAACGTCGGCGACGACTTCAAGGAGGGCAAGATCACGCTGCCGGTGCTGCTCGCCTTCCGTCGCGGCGGCGAGGCCGAGCGCGCCTTCTGGCGCCGCACCCTCGAGGAGCTCGACCAGCGCGAGGACGACCTCGACCACGCGCTCAAGCTGATCGGCCGGCATGGCACCATCGCCGATACCGTCGCCGAGGCGCGCCGTTACGGCGAGGCGGCCCGCGCCGCCCTCGCCCCCTTCCCCGACGGCGAGATCCGGCGCGCCCTCGCCGACGCCGTCGCCTTCACCGTCGAACGGGCCTACTGAGCCGGCCGGCCGGTGCCGGCCGGGGCGCTTGCGAGGGCCGGGCGATGGCGCTATACAGGCCGCCGCGCGGCGGGCCGGAGTGTAGCTCAGCCTGGTAGAGCACTAGCTTCGGGAGCTAGGGGCCGGAGGTTCGAATCCTCTCACTCCGACCAGCGCGCGCCCGGCGGGAAGCCGCGCCTCTGGGCGCGGCTTTCGTCGTTTCCCGGGCCCCCGAGGCCAAAGAAAACGGCCCGGGCGGAGGCGCCCGGGCCGCGACAGGCCGTTTATGCCGGCGTTCAGTAGATCAGCGTGTCGGTCAGCTTGACCCAGCGCCCCTTCTGCACCTGCACCATGTAGCTCTTGTTGGTGCCGAGCCGGTTCTGCGCGCTGAAGTCGATCGCCGGGCCGCCGAAATTGTCGCGCCAGTTGTCGAGGCCCTCGAGCGCGGCGATCAGCCCGTCGACGGTCGGGCTCTTGCCGGCACGGTCGAGGGCGGCGACGAAGAGGTCGGCCGCGGTATAGCCGCCCATCGCCTGGATGGTCGGCTCCTTGCCGAACTTGGCCTTGTAGCGCTTCATCCAGCTCCCGATCTCGGCCGTGGTCGAGTCCTCGTAATGGACCGGGAACAGCGCCATGCCGTAGAGGCCCTCGGTGGCGCCCTGTGCGGCGACGATGGTCTCGGTGGTGACACTGGCGGCAGAGACCAGGAAGTCGACGTTCCAGCCCAGCTTGCGCGCGGTGGCGACCGGGAAGATGGCGTCGCGCACGATGCTGCCCAACACCACCAGGTCGCAGTTGGCGCCGCGCAGCTTCTGGATCTGCGCCGCGAAGTCCTGGGTGTCGGTTTTGTGCGTCGTCACCTCGCCGAGCACGCCCATCGCCTTGGCCTGGTCGCGCGCGCCCTCGAAGACCTCGACCCCGTAGTCGTTGTCCTGGTACATCACGCAGACCTTCTTCTTGCCCTTGTTGTCGACCATCCACTTCACGCCGGCGCGGACATGGTCGTAATAGGGCGCGAAGATCGCGAATTTCAGCTTGTGGAAGGGCTGGTACATCGCCCGGGCGGCGGTGAAGGGGAACAGGTTGGGCACGCCCGATTCGAAGGCCTCCTTCATCACCACCATGTTGGGCGGGGTGCCGAGGGCGCCGAGCAGCGCGAAGACCTTGTCGCGCTTGAGCAGCTTGTTGCCGACCTGGGCGGCGCGCGCCGGGTTGTACTGGTTGTCCTCGACGATCAGCTTGATCTTGCGGCCCTGGACGCCGCCGGCCTCGTTGACCTCGTCGATGCGCATGCGCAGGCCGTTGGCCACCGAGGTGCCCCAGTCCGCCACCGGGCCGCTCAGCGGCTGGTGGCTGCCGATCACGACCTCGGCACGGCTGACCCCCTGGGTCTGGGCCGCGGCCGCGCCCGCGACGGCTACGGCGGCGACCGCCGCCAGCAGGGTTACTCCTGTTCTCAGCATCCTGTTTCCTCCCCTGGTTCCGGGCCCCCGCCAGGGCCGCAGCCCCCGAAGCCGCCCGGTTGGCGCCGATCTTAGCAAGATCAGGCCTCCTGATACATCGAATCGATCAGCGGCTTGTACTTCTGGTTCACGAATTTCCGCTTCAGCTTCATGGTCGGGGTCAGCTCCTCGTCCTCGGCGGTGAGGAGCTGGTCGATCAGGCGGAACTTCTTGATCGTCTCGACCCGGGCGAAATTGGCGTTCACCTTCTCGATTTCCTGCCAGATCAGGTCCTGCACCTCGCGCGCGCGGGTGAGCGAGGCGAAGTTGGTGAACGGCACGTTGTGGTCCTGGGCGAACTTGGCGACGTTCTCGTGGTCGATCATCACCAGGCAGGTCAGGTACTTGCGCTTGTCGCCGATCACCACCGCGTCGGAGATGTAGGGGCTGAACTTGAGCTGGTTCTCGATCTCCGAAGGCGTGATGTTCTTGCCGCCGGCGGTGATGATGATGTCCTTCATCCGGTCGGTGATGCGGAACCAGCCCTCGTTGTCCATGGTGCCGACGTCGCCGGTATGCAGCCAGCCTTCGACGATCGTCTCGGCGGTCTTTTCCGGCTTGTTGAAATAGCCCATGAAGACCTGCGGCCCGCGGATCAGGATCTCGCCCTCGGGCGACAGCTTGACCTCGGTGTGGGGAACCGCCTTGCCGATCGAGCCCGGCTTGTATTCGCCCGGCGGGGTCAGGGTGGCCACGCCGACGCACTCGGTCTGGCCGTAGACCTCGCGCAGGGTGAGGCCGAGCGCGAGGAACCAGCGCACCAGGTCGGGCGAGATCGGCGCCGCGCCGGTGATCGCCCAGCGGCAGCGGGCGATGCCGATCATCCGCTTGACGTTGGCGAGTACCAGGAGGTCGGCGAGGCGGAAGGCGAGGTCGAGCCACAGCGGCGGCTGGCGCCCCTCGATCAGGCAATCGGCGCGCCGGTAGCCGACGGCCAGCGCCGTGCGGTAGACGAACTGGCCGAAGGCGGTGGCGTCGCGCATCTGCAAGGTGACCGCCGAATAGAACTTCTCCCAGATGCGCGGCACCGCGAAGAAGATCGTCGGCGCCACCTCGCGGATGTTCTCCGGCACGGTCTCCGGGCTCTCGGCGAAATTGATCGTGGTGCCGTGGCGCAGCGGGAAGAATGCCGTCAGGTTGCGCTCGCCGATATGGCAAAGCGGCAGGAAGGAAAGCTGCTCGTCGGTCGGCAGGGTGGGCAGCCAGTCGACCTGGTTCTCTATCTGGAACAGGATGCTGCGGTGGCTGATCATCGCCCCCTTGGGCGGGCCGGTGGTGCCCGAGGTATAGATCAGGATCGCCAGGTCGTCCGGCTTGCCCCTGGCCAGCTCCTCCTCCCAGCGGCGCGGCTGCCCGGCCTCCAGCGCGCGGCCGAGCTCGAGGAGGTCGTCGAAGCTCATCACCATCGGGTCGCGGAAGTCGCGCAGGCCCTCCATGTCGAAGACGACGATCTTGACCAGCGACGGGCAGCGCGCGCGCGCCGCCAGGACCTTGTCGAGCTGCTCCTCGTTCTCGGCGAAGAAGAAGCGGGTGGACGAGTCGTTGACCAGGTATTCGATCTGCTTGGCGGAATCGGTGGTGTAGATGCCGCTGGTGACGCCGCCGACGCCCATCGTGCCCATATCGACATAGAGCCATTCGGGGATGTTGTCGGCGATCACCGACACCACGTCGCCGCGCCTGAGGCCGAGCGCGATCAGCGCCAGGCCCGACCACTTGGCCCGCTCGCCGTATTCGCGCCAGGTGACCGAGCGCCAGATGCCGAGGTCCTTCTCGCGCAGGGCGATCTTGTCGCCGCGCTCGGCGACGCGCTGCCAGAAGTAGCGCGGCACCGTCGTCTCGATCGCCCGCGCCAGCTCGGGCGGCAGGCCGGGGTTGGGATTGATCGCGTCCATCGCCGTCCTCCTCCGCGGCCTCAGCGCCAGGTCTTCTTGCGCTTCCAGCGGCGCACGCCGCGCACGCCGTGGTCCTTGATGCCGAGGTAGAATTCCTTGATGTCCTCCTTCTCGAGCAGCCGCGGGCCGGTGTCCTCCATGACGATACGGCCGACCTCGAGCACGTAGCCGTAATCGGCGACATGCAGCGCCACGTTGGCGTTCTGCTCGACCAGCAGGATGGTGGTGCCCTGCTCGCGGTTGATGCGGACGATGATCTCGAAGATCTCCTTGACCAGCTTCGGGCTCAGGCCGAGCGAGGGCTCGTCGAGCAGCACCAGCTTGGGCCGCGCCATCAGGGCGCGGCTGATCGCCAGCATCTGCTGCTCGCCGCCGGAAAGCGACCCCGCCTGCTGCTCGGCGCGTTCCTTCAATACCGGGAAATAGCCGTAGACCATCTCGAGATCGGCGCGCACCCCGTCGTGGTCGCGCCGGGTATAGGCGCCCATCGCCAGGTTCTCGCGCACGCTGAGCAGCGGGAAGACCTCGCGCCCCTCGGGCACATGGCTGATGCCAAGCGTCACGATCCGGTCGGGGTCGAGGCGCTGGATTACGCGGCCGTCGAAGGCGACCGTGCCCTTCTGCGGGTCCATCACCCCCGAGAGGGTCTTGAGCACCGTGGTCTTGCCGGCGCCGTTGGCGCCGAGGATGGTGACGATGGTGCCGGCCTTGACCTCGAAGCTGACGCCGCGGATGGCCATGATCGGCCCGTAATAGGTCTCGATGTTGCTGACCTTGAGCAGCGGCTCGCCCATCGCTCAGCCCCCGAGATAGGCCCGGACCACGTCGGGGTGGCCCTGCACCTCGGCCACCGACCCTTCCGCCAGCACGCGGCCGTAATTGAGCGCCAGCACGCGGTCGGAGACCGCGCCGACCAGGTTCATGTCGTGCTCGACCATCAGCACGGTGATGCCGAGATCCTTCTTGATGTCCTGGATCCAGAATGCCATGTCCTCGGTCTCCTCGGTATTGAGGCCCGAGGACGGCTCGTCGAGCAGCAGCAGCCGGGGGTCGCTGCACAGCGCCCGCCCGAGCTCGACCACCTTGCGCACGCCGTAGGGCAGGCCGCCGACGTAGGAATCGCGGTAGTGCTGCAGGTCGAGGAAGTCGATCACCTCCTCGACCCGCTCGCGGTGGGCAAGCTCCTCGCGCCGCACGGCGGGGAGGAACAGCATCTGCTCCCAGACCCGGGTGCGCCGGTGCGCGTGGCGGCCGAGCAACAGGTTCTGCAGCACGGTGGCGTGCTCGAACAGCTCGATGTTCTGGAAGGTGCGGGCGATGCCGAGC
>CAYTWJ010000121.1:0-8801 GCA_964442055.1 uncultured Rhodospirillaceae bacterium
GCCTGCCCAAGACGCGCTCGGGCAAGATCCTGCGCGGCACGATGCAGAAGATCGCCGACCGCCAGGAATGGCGCATGCCGGCGACCATCGACGACCCCGTCATCCTCGACGAGATCACCGCGGCGCTGCAGACGATCGGCTACGCCGGCTGAGGCCGGCCGGCGTCAGCTCCGCTCAGGCTGGTCGTCGCCGCGCGGCGGGCCGAACACCGACTCGACGCTCGGCTCGGGGCGCTTCGCCGGCTCCGGCTCGCTCTCGGTCTCACCTTGGGGTGCCGGATCGGGCGCCGCCTCGGGCTCGGGCTCCGGCCGCTCCGGCGCGACTGGCGCGGCCGCCGCGGCGGCGCGGTCCGACTTCGAGGCCGCGGCGGCGGCGGCGCGGGCGGCCTGGTCCTCGCGCTTCTCGCGCGCGAGCTTCTTCTTTTGCGCCACCTGAACGATGCGGTCGAGGTCGAGCTGGCTGCAGATGCCGAGGCTCACCGGATCGCGCGGCTTGATGTTCGGCGCGTTCCAATGGGTGCGGTCGCGTACCGCGGCGATCGTCGCCTTGGTGGTGCCGAGCAGCTTCTGGATCTGGGCGTCGCTGATCTCGGGGTGGTATTTGAGGATCCAGGCGATCGCGTCCGGCCGGTCGCCGCGCTTCGATACCGGCGTGTAGCGCGCGCCCTTGGTGCGAGCCTTCGGCTGCGGCACCGGCGAGGACAGCAGGGTGAGTTGGGCCGAAGGGTCCGCCTCGCAGCGGGCGAGCTCCTCGGCGGTAAGCTGGCCCTGGGCGACCGGGTCCAGCCCGACGATGCCGACGGCGACCTCGCCATCGGCGATACCCTTCACTTCGAGCGGGTGCAGACCGCAGAAATTGGCAATCTGCTCGAAGGTGAGCGAGGTGTTTTCGACCAGCCAGACGGCGGTCGCCTTGGGCATCAGCGGCAGGGTCATTTCGTCTCCTAACAGTACCGCGCCCCGGCAAAATCCGGATTCGGGCGTCCGTGCCCGGCGCCGGCGCAGATGTCTGGGTTGAGGGCTTGGGTTCTATATAACCATGTTTCCCCGGCCGGCCAAGCGCCGCCGCCGGGGGGGCGCGGCCCGGCCGCCGCTCAGACGGTCAGCACGATCTTGCCGACATGGTCGGCCTCGATGCGCTCGTGCGCCCGGGCCGCCTCGGCGAGCGGGAAGGTGGCGTCGATCACCGGCGCGCAGCTGCCGGCCTCGAACAGCGGCCAGACCTCGCGCCGCAGCGCGGCGGCGATGGCGGCCTTGAAGGCGACCGGCCGCGGCCTGAGCGTCGAGCCGGTGATGGTCAGACGCCGGCGCATCACCGCCTCGAAGCTCACCTGGGCGGTCGCACCGCGCAGGAAGGCGATGAAGACCAGCCGGCCTTCGTCGCCGAGCAGCGACAGGTTCCGCTGCACGTAGTCGCCGCCGACCATGTCGAGGATCAGATCGACGCCTTGCTCGCCGGTCGCCGCCCGGATGGCGGCGACGAAGTCCTCGCTGCGGTAATTGATGCCCCGCTCGGCGCCGAGCCGCTCGCAGAAGCGGCATTTCTCGTCGCTGCCGGCGGTGGCGAAGACCCGGACATCCCGCGCCCGCGCGAGCTGGATCGCGCTGGTGCCGATGCCCGAGGTGCCGCCGTGAACCAGCAGGCTCTCGCCCGCCTTCATGCCGCCGCGATCGACCAGGTTGCTCCAGACCGTGAACCAGGTCTCCGGGATGGCCGCCGCCCGCACCATGTCGTAGCCGGCCGGCACCGGCAGGCATTGCGCGGCCGGGGCCAGGCAATATTCGGCATAGCCCCCGCCGGCGACCAGCGCCGTCACTCGGTTGCCGACCCGCCACGGCTCCGCCCGCGGGCCGACCGCGGCGACCTCGCCCGCCACCTCGAGCCCGGGAATGTCGGGGGCGCCCGGCGGCGGCGGGTAGAGGCCCTTGCGCTGGAACACGTCGGGGCGGTTGACGCCGGCGGCGGCGACCTTGATCAGCACCTCGCCCGGGCCGGGCGCAGGGACCTTGCGCGCGACCGGCAGCAGGACTTCCGGCCCGCCGGGCTCGTGGATCTCGATCGCGGTCATGGTCGCGGGAAGGAACATCGTCGCCTCGCCCCGGGGGCGCTCTTTGCGCGGAAGGGCTTTGGTCTATTATCTCCCTGCCGCCGTGGCAAGCCGCCCAGTTGGCGCGAGGCGAAGGAGGCAGAGCCATGGACCCCGAGGATCTGGTGCCGCCCAAGGGCAAGCCGCCGCCCAGCCTCGAAGCGATGTCGATCGCCGAGCTCGAGGGGCGCATCGCGGCGCTGGAGGCGGAAATCGCCCGTGCGCGCGAGGCGATCCGCGGCAAGCAGGCGGTGCGGGGATCGGCCGACGCCTTGTTCAACCTGAGAAAATAGGAGCGTTTTCAGCGGGTTGATACACGCCGGCGGGTTTTCTGTCGGCTTTAAGCAATTGTTAACGAATTTTGCCCAGACTCGGCCACGGTAGCCATTCATTTGGCTGGCCGATTGGAGCCCATCCAATCTGTTTGATGCCTCCCTGTTGACTCGGAGCCGCCCCGAACGGGCGGCTCTTTTTTGCCCGCGCCGGGGCGGCACCCCCGCCTTGACTCGGCCCTCGGCCCTGTGACCTAATCCCGGCGTTTCGAGTCTGACAGGTTGAGGCATTGGCTTGGGGCCGCCCGCAAGAGGCGGCCCCTTTTTTGTTTTCCGGCCGGCGTGTAGCGTGAGCCATCGCTTCCCGATGGGGCAGGGCGCCATGCCGGACACCAAGTACCTGAACTTCGACACCCTCAGCCTGCATGCCGGGCAGCAGCCGGATCCGGCGACCGGCGCGCGGGCGGTGCCGATCTACCAGACCACCTCCTACGTCTTCCGCGACACCGACCACGCCGCGGCCTTGTTCAACCTCGAGCGCGCCGGCCACATCTACTCGCGCATCTCCAACCCCACCGTCGCCGTGCTCGAGGAGCGGCTGGCGGCGCTCGAAGGGGGCGTCGGCGCGGTCTGCACCGCGAGCGGCCAGGCGGCGCTGCATCTGGCGGTGGCGACGCTGATGGGGCAGGGCGGGCACATCGTCTCCTCGGCGTCGATCTACGGCGGCACGCACAACCTGTTCAGCCACACCCTGCCGCGCTTCGGCATTACCACCACCTTCGTCGCGCCGCGCGACCTCGACGGCTTCCGCCGCGCGATCCGCCCCGAGACCCGCCTTGTCTTCGGCGAGACGCTGGGCAACCCCGGGCTCGAAGTGCTCGACGTGCCGGCCCTCTCGGAGGTCGCCCACGCCGCCGGCGTGCCGCTGGTCATCGACAACACCTTCGCCACGCCCTGGCTGTTCCGCCCCTTCGACCACGGCGCCGACATCGTCATGCACTCGGCGACCAAGTTCCTCGGCGGGCACGGCGTCGCCATCGGCGGCGCCCTGGTCGACGGCGGCAAGTTCGACTGGGAGGCCTCGGGCAAGTTCCCCACCCTGACCGAGCCCTATGCCGGCTATCACGGCCTCGACTTCGCCGAGGAGTTCGGGCCGGCGGCCTTCATCATGCGCGCCCGGGCCGAGGGCTTGCGCGATTTCGGCGCCTGCCTGAGCCCGACCAACGCCTTCTACATCCTGCAGGGCGTCGAGACGCTGCCGGTGCGCATGGAGCGGCATGTCGACAACACCCGCCGCATCGTCGCCTTCCTCAAGGCCCACGACGCGGTGTTGTGGGTCGCCTATCCGGAACTGCCCGAGCATCCCGACAACGTGCTGGCCGAGCGGCTGCTGCCCAAGGGGGCCGGCGCGATCTTCAGCTTCGGCATCCGCGGCGGGCGCAGCGCCGGGCGGCGCTTCATCGAAAGCCTGCGGCTCTTCTCGCACCTGGCCAATGTCGGCGACGCCAAGTCGCTGGTCATCCACCCGGCCTCGACCACGCACCAGCAGATGGACGCCGCCGCGCTCAAGGCGGCGGGCATCGGCGAGGACATGGTGCGCCTCTCGGTCGGCCTCGAGGACGCGGGCGACCTGATCGACGACCTCGGCCAGGCGCTGCGCGCCTCGCAGAAGGTGGTCGCCCAGGCGGCCGAATAAGAGTCCGTCTCGAAGGGGGGATCATGGAACTGACGGTGGACGGCCGCCGGGTCTTCGCGGTCACCGGCGGCAGGCCGCTCGACCGCGCCCTGCCGAGCGTGGTTTTCCTGCACGGCAACGCGATGGATCACACCGCCTGGGCGCTGCTGACGCGCTACTTCGCCCATCACGGCCGCAACGCGCTGGCAGTCGACCTGCCCGGCCATGGCCGCTCCGAGGGCCCGCTGCTGCCGTCGATCCCGGCGCTGGCCGACTGGGTGATGCGCGTCCTCGACGCGGCCGGCCTCGACAAGGCGGCGCTGGTCGGCCATTCGATGGGCGGGCTGATCGCCCTCGACGCCGCGGCGCGCTACGCCGACCGCGTCTGGGCGCTGGGGCTCCTTGCCGTGGCGGTGCCGATGCGGGTCAACCCCGATTATCTCGCCCTCGCCGCCGCCAACGATCACCGCGCGGTCGAGCTGATGAACGACTGGGCGGTGTCGCGGCGCAGCCACATCGGCGGCAACCGGGTGCCCGGCCTCTGGCTGATCGGCGAGAACACGCGCCTCATCGAGCGGGCGGCGCGCGGCGTGATGGCCGCCGACCTGCGCGCCTCGAACGATTATGCCGTCGGCGTCGCCGCGGCGCGCAAGGTGCGCTGTCCGGTGCTGCTGCTGCTCGGCGACGCCGATCTGATGACGCCGCTGCGCGCCACCAGCGCCTTCGCCAAGGAATTCCAGTCGGCCGAGGTGGTGGTGCTGAAGGATTGCGGCCACATGCTGATGGGCGAGCGCCCCGACGAGACGCTGGACGCCCTGCGCGAGCTGGTCTGACGAAAAAAGACCCGCCTCGCTTCGCGCGGGACGGGTCCAATCAGTTTCCTCGGAGAGGTTGTAGGGCCTCTTGCCCCGTATATAGGTCGGCGCGGCGCGATTGCGAGGCCCGCGCCGCCCGCGTCGGGGCGGGGGTGCCGGGTCAGGCGGCCTTGTCGGGGGTCGCCTCGACCGTCGCGTTGATCTTGATCTGCCGCGGCTTCAGCGCCTCGGGCACGATCCGCCGCAGCTCGATGTGCAGCAGCCCGTTCTCCAGCGCCGCGCCGGTCACCTCGATGCTGTCGGCCAGCTCGAAGCGGCGCTCGAAGGCGCGCCGGGCGATGCCGCGATGCAGGTACTGCACGGCTGCGTCACCCTTCTCCTCCTTGCCGCGACCGGAGACGGTGAGGGTGTTGCGGTCCACCGTGACCGCCAGGTCGTCCTCGGTGAAGCCGGCCACCGCCATGGTGATGCGGTAGCTGTCCTCGCCGGTCTTCTCGATGTTGTAGGGCGGGTAGCCGCCGCCGGCCTCGTCGAAGCGCAAGGCCATGTCGAACAGGCGGTCGAAGCGGTCGAAGCCGACGCCGGAACGGAGCAGCGGCGAAAGGTCGAAGGCACGCATGGTCATATCCTCCTGGTGAGCAATATGATTTCGTCTTTGGCCCGCGCTCGCGCCGGGCCGGTGCACGCGCCGGGCCCGCAAGCGGCACCCGGCAGATTTCAGTTAGGAAAGGCCCGCGCGCCGTTCAAGGCGGTCCGGGTAAATACCGATTAACCAAGAGCTTTCGGCGCCGGAATGCTAGAATTCGCCCAATGGCTGCGGCGGCTTTCTTCACCGGCACCTACGACGAGGCGCTCTCGCTCTGCCAGCGCGCGCGGGACTATCTCGCCGAGCGCGGCGAGCGCGAATGCGGCGAGCTCGACCTTGCCGCCCGCCTGGCCTTCGCCCTCGAATCGATGCGCCTCACCGCGCGGCTCACCCGGCTGATGGCGTGGCTCCTGGCGCAGCGCGCGGTTCATGGCGGCGAGCTGACGCGGGCCGAGGCGCTCGATGACGACCTGCGCCTGGGCGGGGTGGCGGTATGCCTCGAGCGCGGGCCGCAAATCGATCGCCTGCCCGCGGCTTTGCGTGTCCTGCTCGAGGACAGCGACCGTCTCTATCGCCGCGTCGCCCGCCTCGATGAGTTGGCGCGGCGCGACATGCCGGCGCGCTGGCCGGCGCGACCGCACTGAAGGCGCGCAAACGAAAAGGCGCCCTCTCGGGCGCCTGTCCGTCAAGGCCTTGAACGGCCGGCTATTTGAGGCCGATCCCGGCGAAGCGCTTCTTGAACTTGGCGACCTGGCCGCCGGTATCCATGATCCGCGTCGGGCCGCCGGTCCAGGCCGGGTGCGATTTCGAATCGATGTCCAGCACCATGACCTCGCCCGCCTTGCCCCAGGTCGAGCGCGTCTTGTAGGTGGTGCCGTCCGTCATCTGGACGGTGATCTCGTGGTAGTCGGGATGGATGTCTGCCTTCATCGCCGCGCTCCGTCGAACGAAGCGGGGTTTATAGCCAAGGCCGCCGCGCCTGGCAAGGCCGCGGTTTTTGGCGGTTGTTGGCGCCCCGGCCGGCCTGATATACCGCCGCCGGCACGCCCATGACGAATCCCGCCCCCGACAACCCCCGTCCGGCGCCGCCCGCCGAGCCGCTCGCGCGGGCGCCCGAACGGCCGCCGGGGCGCAACCTGCGCCATCTGGCCCGCCTGCTCGGCTTCGTGCGGCCCTATTGGGCGGTGGCGGCGGGGGCCCTGGTCGCGCTCGTGGTGGCGGCCGGGGCGGTGCTGGCCATCGGCCAGGCCATCCGCCGGGTGATCGATTTCGGCTTCGGGGCCGAGAGCGGCGCCTTCATCGATCTATATTTCGGCGCGCTCCTCGGCGTCATTCTAGTGCTGGCGCTGGCCACCTTCGCCCGCTTCTACCTGGTGTCCTGGCTGGGCGAGCGCGTGGTCGCCGACATCCGCCGCGCCGTCTTCGACCATCTGCTGTCGCTGAGCCCGGCCTATTTCGAGACCACCCGCACCGGCGAGGTGCTGTCGCGGCTCACCACCGACACCGAGCTGATCCAGACCGTGGTCGGCTCCTCGGCCTCGGTCGCCTTGCGCAACCTGCTGCTCTTCCTCGGCGGCGTCGTCTTCCTGGCGCTGACCAGCCTCGAGCTGACGCTGATGGTGGCGCTGGTGGTTCCGGCGGTGGTGCTGCCGATCGTGGCCATCGGCCGCAAGGTGCGGCGGCTCTCGCGCTCCAGCCAGGACGCCATCGCCGACATCAGCGCGCTGGCCGGCGAGACGCTCGCCGCCGTCCAGACGGTGCAGGCCTACGGCCATGAGGCGCACGACCGCCGCCGCTTCGCCGACCGGGCCGAGGCCACCTTCGGCGTCGCCACCCGCCGCATCCGCGCGCGCGCCTGGCTGACGGCGCTGGTGATGCTGCTGGTCTTCGGCGCCGTCGACGTCGTCATGTGGGTCGGCGGCAAGGCGGTCTTTGCCGGCACGATGAGCGCCGGCCAGCTCTCGGCCTTCGTCTTCTACGCCGTGGTCACGGCCGCGGCGGTGGGCGCGCTGAGCGAGGTCTGGGGCGAGGTGCAGCGCGCCGCCGGCGCCGCCGAGCGGCTGATGGAGCTGCTCGCGGCGCGGCCCAACATCCGCATTCCCGCGCAGCCGCAGCCGCTGCCGGCGAAGCCCGCGGGTTCGGTACGCTTCGAGGGCGTCAGCTTCGCCTATCCGAGCCGGCCGGGCCAGGCGGCGGTGAGCGACTTCACCCTCGATGTGCGCCCCGGCGAGACGGTCGCCCTGGTCGGGCCGTCGGGCGCGGGCAAGAGCACGCTCCTGCAGCTGCTGCTGCGCTTCTACGACCCCGATGCCGGGCGCATCCTGCTCGATGGGGTCGACATTGCCGCCGCCGACCCGGCCGAGGTGCGCCGCCGCCTCGGCTTCGTCGCCCAGGAGCCGGTGCTTTTCGCCGCCAGCGCGCGCGACAACATCCGCTACGGGCGGCCCGAGGCGGGCGACGACGAGCTGCGCCGGGTCGCCGCGGCGGCGGCCGCCGCCGGCTTCCTCGAGGCCTTGCCCGAGGGCTACGACACTTTCCTGGGCGAGCGCGGCACGCGGCTCTCGGGCGGCCAGCGCCAGCGCATCGCCATCGCGCGCGCGCTGCTGCGCGACCCGCCGGTGCTGCTGCTCGACGAGGCGACCTCGGCGCTCGACGCCGAGAGCGAGCGCGCCGTGCAGCAGGCGATGGAGCAGCTGATGCGCGGGCGCACCACCATCGTCATCGCGCACCGTCTCGCCACCGTGCTGCGCGCCGACCGCATCGTGGTCATGGACCACGGCCGCATCGTCGCCACCGGCAGCCATGCCGAGCTGATGGCCGAGGGCGGCCTCTACGCTCGGCTGGCGCGGCTGCAGTTCGCCGCCGGGGCCGAGGCGCTGGCCGCGGCGAAATAGCCGCTCACCGCGGCGTTTCAGCCGCTTGACGCCCGTTTGGTAGCGCCGCCCGGCATAGGCTATCATCGGCCGGGCGCGCGCTTGCTGGCCCGATCGGAGCAGTGCGCATGGAGCGCAGGCTTGCCGCGATTCTTGCCGCCGACGTGGTCGGTTACAGCCGCCTGATGGGCGAGGACGAGGCGGGGACGTTGGTCGCGCTCAAAGCCCACCGCCGCGACGTGGTCGAGCCGAAGATCGCCGCCCATCAGGGACGGATCGTCAAGACGACCGGCGACGGTGTGCTGGCCGAATTTCCCAGCGTGGTCGAGGCAGTGGCCTGCGCCGCAGAGATGCAGGAGGAAATGCGGCGGCGCAACGAGACAACGCCGTCGGCGCGGCGGCTTGAGTACCGCATCGGCATCAATCTCGGCGACGTCATCCTCGACGCCGGCGACATCTACGGCGACGGGGTCAACGTCGCCGCCCGGCTGGAG
>CAYTWJ010000122.1:0-8794 GCA_964442055.1 uncultured Rhodospirillaceae bacterium
ATCCACTGGCTGGGCGAGATGTTCGACCCCGCGCTCGCCGGCTACTGGGGCCACGGCGACCACGCGCGGGCGATGGACGTGTGCCTCGACGTGCTCGCCGCCAACCGGGCCAAGGTCGACGGCATCAAGATCTCGCTCCTCGACAAGGACAAGGAGGTCGCCATGCGCCGCCGCCTGCCGGCGGGCCTGCGCATGTACACCGGCGACGACTTCAACTACGCCGAACTCATCGCCGGCGACGAGCGGGGCCATTCCGACGCGCTGCTCGGCATCTTCGACGCCATCGCGCCGGCGGCGAGCGCCGCGCTCGACGCCCTCGCCGGCGGCGACACCGCGCGATTTCACGCCGTCCTCGCGCCGACCGTGCCGCTGTCGCGCCACATCTTCAAGGCGCCGACGCGCTTCTACAAGACCGGCGTCGTCTTCATGGCCTATCTCAACGGCCTGCAGGATCATTTCGCCATGGTCGGCGGCCAGCAGAGCGCCCGCTCGCCGCGGCATCTGGCCGAGCTCTTCCGCCTCGCCGACGCCGCCGGGCTGCTGCGCGATCCCGAGCTGGCGGCCGAGCGCATGCGCCGCGTGATGGCCGTCCACGGCATCGGGGGCTGAGCGGCCCGTGCGCGACCTCTCCGCCGACCTGTCGCTCATCTCGATCAACACCGCCACCGTGCGCCGGCAATGGACGCTCGGCCCGGCGATCGACGGCTGCGCCCGCGCCGGCATCCGCGCCGTCGCCCCGTGGCGCGACCAGCTCGCCGATTACAGCGTCGCCCGTGCCGGGCGCCATCTGCGTGACGCCGGGATGACCGTCACCGGGCTCTGCCGCGGCGGCATGTTCCCGGCCGCCGATGCGGCCGGGCGCGAGCGGGCGCTTGCCGACAACCGCCGCGCGGTGGACGAGGCGGCGGCGATCGGCGCGCGCTGCCTGGTGCTGGTGGTCGGCGGGCTGCCGGAAGGCTCGAAGGACATCGCCGGCGCCCGCGCCCAGGTGCGCGACGGCATCGCGGCGCTGCTGCCCCATGCGCGGGCGGCGAACATGCCGCTGGCGATCGAGCCGCTGCACCCGATGTACGCCGCCGACCGCGCCTGCGTGAACACGCTCGCCCAGGCGCTCGATCTCTGCGACGCGCTGGGCGCGGGGGTCGGCGTCGCCGTCGACATCTATCATGTCTGGTGGGACCCCGATCTTGCCCGCCAGATCGCCCGCGCCGGCCGGAGCCGGCTGCTCGCCTTCCATGTCTGCGACTGGCTGGTGCCGACCACCGACCTGCTGCTCGACCGCGGCATGATGGGCGACGGCGTCATCGACATCCGCGCCATTCGCGGCGCCGTCGAGGCGGCGGGCTATGACGGCCATTGCGAGGTCGAGATCTTCTCGGCCAACAACTGGTGGAAACGCGACCCCGACGAGGTCTTGCGCGTCTGCATCGAGCGCCACCAGACTGTCGTCTAGGCGGCGAAGAGGCGGGGGAGGGATGGACAGCCAGCGGATCGCCGCGGCCGCTGCCGCGCTCGAGGCCGATCACGCGGCGCGCCGCGCTTACGCGCCGCTGCCCGAAAGCTTGCGCCCGCGCGACGAAGACGAGGCCTATGCGATCCAGCGCGCGCTGGTCGGGCGCTGGTCGGCGGCGGGCGAGGGGCCGGTCGCCGGCTACAAGATCGCCCTGACCACGCCGGCGATGCAGCGCATGTGCAACGTCGACCAGCCCTGCGCCGGCATGGTGCTGGCCGGCCGCGTGCACCAGGACGAGGCGCGCGTGCGCGCCGCCGACCACCTGCATTTCGGCATCGAGGCGGAGATCGCCGTCCTCCTCGCCGCGCCGCTGGCACCGGACGGGGCGCCCTGGACGCGCGCCACCGTGGCGCCGGCCATCGCCGCCTGCATGGCCGCGATCGAGCTGGTCGACGACCGCAGCGCCAGCTACAGCGGCCTCGACGCGCGCGACCTGATCGCCGACAACACCTGGAACGCCGGCATTGTGCTCGGCCCGCCGCGCGCCGACTGGCGCGATCTCGATCTCGCCGCCGCGCGCGCCCGCATGCTGATCAACGGCCGGGAGGTCGGCGCCGGCCGCGGCGCCGACGTGCTCGGCCATCCGCTCGTCGCGGTGGCCTGGCTCGCGAACCGGCTCGCCGGGCAGGGGCTCGGCCTCGCCGCCGGCATGGTGGTGATGACCGGCAGCATGGTGACGACCAAGTTCCTGGCGCCGGGCGACCGCGCGACGGTCGAGATCGACGGCCTGGGCGCGGCCGGCGTGACGGTGGAGTGACGGGCGATGGCGGGGCGGCTGCGTCACGAGCTCCATTACCGCAGCCGCCTGGTGCGCTGCTATGCCGAAAGGCCGGCCGGCATCGACGCGCTGTTCCGCGCCGGCACGGCGCGCGCGCCCGATGCGCACGCACTGGTGCTGGGCGAGACGCGGGTGAGCTACCGCGCGCTCGACGGGATCGTCGACCGCCTCGCCGCCAATCTCACCGCAGCCGGGCTGGCGCCCGGCGAGCGGCTGGCGCTGCTCGTCGGCAACCGGCTCGAATTCGTCTACGCGGTGCTGGCGGCAGCACGGCTCGGCGCCATCGTCGTGCCGATGAACCCGCGCCAGAAGGCGCCGGAAACCGCCTTCATCCTCAATCAGTGCGGCGCCCGCATCCTGATCTTCGAGGCGGCGCTGGCGACGGAGCTGCCGGCGGCGGATGCGACCCCGGCGCTCGAGCGGCGCTACGCCGTCGGCGGCGGCGCCGAGGCGGTGCTGTTCGAGTCGTTGCTCGCCCCCGCGCCGCCGCCACCGGCGCCGAATGTGCCGGAAGAGGCGGTGGCGGCTATCCTCTACACCTCGGGCACGACCGGGCGGCCGAAAGGGGCGATGCTGACGCATCTCGGCATCGTCCACTCGGTCCTGCACTTCGAGGAGTGCATGGCGCTGCGGCCGGGCGACCGGACGATCCTCGCCGTGCCCGCCTCGCACGTCACCGGGCTGGTCGCCGTCATCCTGACCATGCTGCGGGTCGGCGGCTGCACCGTGATGATGCCGGCCTTCAAGGGGCGCGACTATCTCGCCCTGGCCGAGCGCGAGCGGGTGAGCATGACCGTGCTGGTGCCGGCGATGTACAATCTCTGCCTGCTCGAGCCCGATTTCGACTCGTTCGACCTGTCGTCCTGGCGGATCGGCGGCTATGGCGGGGCGCCGATGCCCGAGGCGACGATCGCGCGCCTGGCCGAGAAGCTTCCCGGCCTCGTGCTGGTCAATGCCTACGGTGCCACCGAGACCACGTCGCCGACGACGATCATGCCGCTCGGCGCCACCGCCGGCCACGCCGACAGCGTCGGCAAGGTCGTGCCCTGCGGCGAGGTGCGGGTGATGGACGAGCAGGGGCGCGAGGTGGCCCCGGGCGAGAGCGGCGAGCTGTGGGTCGCCGGGCCGATGGTGGTGCCCGGCTACTGGGACAATCCGGCGGCGACCGCCGACGCCTTCGCCGGCGGCTGGTGGAAGTCGGGCGACATCGGCTCGGTCGACGCCGAGGGCTACGTGCGCGTCTTCGACCGCAAGAAGGACATGATCAACCGCGCCGGCTACAAGGTCTATTCGGCCGAGGTCGAGAACGTCTTGAGCCACCATCCGGCGGTAGTGGAATGCGCCGCCGTCGCCCATCCCGATCCGGTGCTGGGCGAGAAGGTGCATGTCTTCGTGCTGCCGCGCGGCGCAGTCGGCGTCGACGAGCTGCGGCGCTTTTGCGCCGAGCGGCTGTCGGACTACAAGGTCCCCGACTACGTCACCTTCGTCGCCGCGCCGCTGCCGCGCAACGCCAACGGCAAGCTCCTCAAGACCGCCTTGCGCGACCGCCTGTAGGCCTGACCTAGGCGGGCCAGCAACGTACTGCGCTACCACAAACGTTGCCGGATTTCGCCGCCGTAATCGTTGCGCAGGGTTGAAAAAAGCCCGCTGACAGAACATCTTGCCAATCAAGAGCAGATTGGTCTAGATTGCCGCCCGCAAAGCGGAGCAATTCGGTCAGGATAGGCGCGAAAAGATGGTTCGGTTCAGTCGCTTGGCGGACTACGCCGTGCTCCTGATGACGCACATGGCCAACGAGCGCGACGGCGTGCACAACGCCATCGACATGGCGGCGGCGACCGGCCTGCCGGTGCCGACGGTGAGCAAGGTGCTGGCGATCCTGGGCCGGCGCGGTCTCCTCGAATCGCAGCGTGGCGCCAAGGGCGGCTACGTGCTGGCGCGCGGCGCAGCGGAGATCAGTGTCGCCGAGATCGTCGGCGCGCTCGACGGGCCGATCGCGCTGACCCATTGCATCAAGTCGGGGCCGGGATCGTGCGACGTCGAGCCGGTCTGCCCGTCGCGCTACAGCCTGCACCGCATCAACGAGCGGGTGCAGAGCGCGCTCGCCGGCATCACGCTCGCCGAAATCGCCGCGCCGCCGCCCGCCTGGGCCGCGTTCCTGCCGCCCGGCCCGGCGCCGAGCGCCGGCTGACAGAGTTTTCGCCCGAGGGTCGAAGCCATGGCCGCCAACCTGCAGACGCTCGAAACCGTCCACGCCGTCACCGGCGACTACAAGTACGGCTTCGTCACCGATATCGAATCCGATCTGGCGCCGCCCGGCCTCAACGAGGACATCGTCCGCTTCATCTCGGCCAAGAAGGGCGAGCCGGCCTGGCTCCTCGAATGGCGGCTCAAGGCGCTGCGGGCCTGGACGGGCATGCGCTCGGCCGAGCCGAGCTGGGCGCGGGTGCATTATCCGCCGATCGACTACCAGGCGATCCATTATTACGCCGCGCCGAAGGGCAAGAAGGACGGGCCGAAGAGCCTCGACGAGGTCGATCCCGAGCTGCTGCGTACCTACGAGAAGCTCGGCATCCCGCTGAAGGAGCGCGAGATCCTCGCCGGCGTCGCGGTCGACGCGGTGTTCGATTCGATCTCGGTGGCGACCACCTTCAAGGAGAAGCTCGCCGCGCTCGGCATCGTCTTCTGTTCGATGTCGGAGGCGGTGCGCGAGCACCCCGAGCTGGTGCGCAAGTACCTCGGCAGCGTGGTGCCCTATTCCGACAACTTCTTCGCCACGCTCAATTCGGCGGTGTTCAGCGACGGCTCCTTCGTCTACGTGCCGCCCGGCGTGCGCTGCCCGATGGAGCTCTCCACCTATTTCCGCATCAACGAGGCCAAGACCGGTCAGTTCGAGCGCACCCTGATCGTCGCCGACATGGGCGCCTATGTCAGCTATCTCGAGGGCTGCACCGCGCCGATGCGCGACGAGAACCAGCTGCACGCCGCGGTGGTCGAGCTGGTTGCCCTCGACGACGCCGAGATCCGCTACGCCACCGTGCAGAACTGGTATCCCGGCGACAAGGAAGGCCGCGGCGGCATCTACAACTTCGTCACCAAGCGCGGCGCGGCGCGCGGCCGCAACGCCAAGATCTCCTGGACCCAGGTCGAGACCGGCTCGGCGATCACCTGGAAGTATCCGAGCTGCATCCTGCGCGGCGATCACAGCGTCGGCGAGTTCTATTCGGTAGCGCTCACCAACAACTACCAGCAAGCCGACACCGGCACGAAGATGACCCACATCGGCAAGAACACGCGCAGCACCATCCTCTCCAAGGGCATCTCGGCGCGCTTCGGCCAGAACAGCTATCGCGGTCTGGTCCGCGTCAAGGCCGGCGCCGAGGGCGCGCGCAACTACTCGCAGTGCGACTCGCTGCTGATCGGCGACCGCTGCGGCGGGCACACCGTGCCTTATATCGAGGCCAGGAACCGCAGCGCCCGCATCGAGCACGAGGCCACCACCTCGCGCATCAGCGACGACCAGCTCTTCTACTGCCGCGCGCGCGGCCTCTCGGAAGAGGACGCGGTCTCCACCATCGTCAACGGCTTCTGCAAGGAGGTGCTGCAGAAGCTGCCCATGGAATTCGCCGTCGAGGCGCAGAAGCTCCTCTCGGTCAGCCTCGAAGGCAGCGTCGGCTGAGGCCGGCGTCACAGCAGGAAGTCGGACATGCTCGAAATCATCGATCTGCACGCCAGCGTCGACGGCAAGGAGATCTTGCGCGGCCTTAATCTGACGCTGGCCGCCGGCGAGGTGCATGCCGTGATGGGCCCCAACGGCTCGGGCAAGAGCACGCTCGCCTACGTGCTGGCCGGGCGCGAGGGCTACCAGGTGACGCGCGGCAGCGTGCGCTACCGGGGCCGCGACCTGCTGGCGCTGGAACCCGAGGAGCGGGCGCGCGAGGGCGTCTTCCTCGCCTTCCAGTACCCGGTCGAGATTCCCGGCGTCTCCAACGCCAACTTCCTCAAGTCGGCGGTCAACGCCGTGCGCCGCCACCGCGGCCAGCCCGAGCTTGACGCGATGGAGTTCCTCAAGCTCGCCCGCGCCAAGATGGCGCTCCTCAAGATGGACGAGAAGTTCCTCTCGCGCGCGGTCAACGTCGGCTTCTCCGGCGGCGAGAAGAAGCGCAACGAGGTGTTCCAGATGGCAATGCTCGACCCGCGCCTCGCCGTGCTCGACGAGACCGATTCCGGCCTCGACATCGACGCGCTGAAGATCGTCGCCGACGGCGTCAATGCGCTGCGCGGCCCCGACCGGGCGACGCTGGTCATCACCCACTACCAGCGCCTGCTCGACTACATCGTGCCCGACCACGTTCATGTCCTGGCCGGCGGCCGCATCGTCAAGTCGGGCGGCAAGGAACTGGCGCTCGAGCTCGAGCGGACCGGCTATGCCGATCTGCTGGCGGCCGGACGCGCCGCCTGAGGGCCCGGCAGATGGTGCAGGCGATCTCGGCGGAAACCTATGGTCGGCGCTTCGAGGCGCTGCGCCCGAGCCTGCCCGGTGCCGGCGCGGCGGCGCCCGAGCACGCGCGCGATGAGGCCATCGGCCGTTTCTTGCGCCACGGCTTTCCGAGCCAGCGGGTCGAGGCCTGGAAGTTCACCAGCCTGCGGCCGCTGACCAAGGCCGAGTTCGTGCCGGCGGTGATGCCGGCGGCGCCGGTCGCGGTCGGCGACCTGCGGCTTGCCGGCGGCGGGCCGCTCGCCGTCTTCGTCAACGGGCGCTTCCGGCCCGACCTCTCCGATCTCGGCGTGCTGCCCGCTGGCGTAACGCTGCAGGGCCTCGCCGCGGCGCTGGCGGCCGATGCCGAGGGGTTGGCTGCGAGCCTCGCCGACGGGGCCGACGACCGCGCGGCGGCACTGGTCGCGCTCAACGCGGCGCTGGCCGCCGACGGCGCGGTGCTGCGGATCGCGCGCGGGACCGTGCTCGAAGCGCCGATCCAGCTTCTCTTCGTCGCCGCCGCCGGCGGGCAGCCGTGGATGACGCATCCGCGCAACCTGATCGTCGTCGAGGACGGCGCCCGCGCGGCGGTGGTCGAGAGCTATGTCGATGCCGGCGCCGGCCGCTACTGGACCAACGCGGTGACCCGGGTCGCCGTCGGCGCCGGCGCCAGCCTCGGCCATTACAAGCTGCAGGCCGAGGGCGCCGAGGCGGTGCACATCGCCGCGAGCCGGGTGCGGCTGGCGCGCGATGCCGCCTATGCCAGCCACGTGCTGGCGCTGGGCGGCGCGCTGGCGCGCAACGAGATCGAGGTCGCGCTCGCCGGCCCCGGCGCCTCCTGCCGGCTCGACGGGCTCACCCTGGCGCGCGGCCGGCAGGTGATCGACAGCACCAGCCGCATCGACCATGCCGAGCCGCACGGCACCAGCCGCCAGACCTACAAGAGCGTTGTCGACGAGGCCGGGCACAGCGTCTTCCAGGGCCGGGTGCGCGTCGCGCCGCTGGCGCAGAAGAGCGACGCCCAGCAGCTCAACCGCAACCTGCTGCTGGCCGACGGCGCGCAGGCCGACGCCAAGCCCGAGCTCGAAATCCTTGCCGACGACGTCAAGTGCAGCCACGGCGCGACGATCGGCGACCTCGACCGCGAATCGATCTTCTACCTGCGCGCGCGCGGGCTCGACGAACGGGCGGCGCGCGCTTTGCTGGTCGAGGCTTTCGCCGCCGAGAGCCTCGACGGCATCGAGGTCGAGCCGGTGCGCGAGGCCTTCCGCCGCGCGCTCGCCGGCTGGCTCGCCGGGGAGCAGGGCCGATGATGGCCGAAGCCGCCAAGATCCGCGCCGCTGCCGGCTTCGATGCCGCGCTGGCGCGCGCCGATTTCCCGGCGCTGGCGCAGACGGTGCACGGCAAGCCGCTGGTTTTCCTCGACAGCGGGGCCAGCGCGCAGAAGCCGCGCGCCGTCATCGACGCCGTGCGCCACTGCTACGAGGCCGAGTACGCCAACGTCCATCGCGGCGTCTACTGGCTGAGCCAGCGCGCAACCGAGGCCTTCGAGGGTGCGCGCGAGACGGTGCGCCGCCTGCTCAACGCGCGCTCGACGCGCGAGATCGTCTTCGTGCGCGGCGCCACCGAGGGCATCAACCTGGTCGCCCAGTCCTTCGGCCGCGCGCTGCTCGAACCCGGCGACGAGGTGGTCATCACCGCCATGGAGCACCATTCCAACATCGTGCCCTGGCAGATGCTGCGCGACGAGAAGGGGATCGTGCTGCGGGTGGCGCCGATCGACGACAGCGGCGCCCTGATGCTCGACGAGTTCGCCCGCCTGCTCGGCCCGCGCACGCGGCTGGTGGCGGTGACCCATGTCGCCAACGCGCTCGGCACCGTGCTGCCGGTGGCCGAGATCGTGCGGCTGGCGCGGCGCGCCGGGGCGCGGGTGCTGATCGACGGCTGCCAGGCGGTGCCGCACATGCCGGTCGACGTCCGCGCGCTCGACTGCGACTTCTACGTCTTCTCCGGCCACAAGCTCTAC
>CAYTWJ010000123.1:0-8734 GCA_964442055.1 uncultured Rhodospirillaceae bacterium
CATGCGATGCTGCTCGGTGTCGTCGGTCTTGACCGGCAGGAAGGTGCCGGCGCCGACATGCAGCGTGACGGCTGTGCGCCGCACGCCGCGCCGCTCGAGCGCCTCGACCAGCGCCGGCGTGAAGTGCAGCCCGGCGGTCGGCGCGGCGACGGCGCCGTCGCGCTCGGCGAACATGGTCTGGTAGTCGCTGCGGTCGCGCGCATCGACCGGCCGCTTGGCGACGATATAGGGCGGCAGCGGCATCTCGCCGTGGCTGGCCAGTGCCGCCATCAGCGCGGGCCCGCCGCGGGAGAAGCGCAGCGTCACCTCGCCCTCGCCGCCGCGCCCTTCGACGGTGGCGCCGAAATCGGCGCCGAAATCGATCCGGTCGCCGGCGGCGAGCCGCCGCGCCGAGCGCGCGAAGGCGGCCCAGCGCTCCGGATCGAGCTCCTTGTGCAGGGTCACCTCGACGCGGGCGCTGCCGGCGCCCCGCCGCCGCCGCCCGATCAGCCGGGCGGGGATGACGCGGGTGTCGTTGAACACCAGCAGGTCGCCGGGCGCGAGCAGCGCCGGCAGCTCGCGCACGATGCGGTCGGAGAGCGCGCCGTCGGCGCCGACCACGAGCAGGCGGGCCGCATCGCGCGGCACCGCCGGCCGTTCGGCGATCAGCTGGGCGGGCAGATCGAAGTCGAAGAGATCGACCCGCACCGAGGCCGGCTCCGCCGCAGAGCTAATCCTTGACGTCGGCGGCGACGCGCATTCGCACGATGCGGTCGGGGTCGGCGACGGCGCCGTTTGTGCGCCGGTCGCCCTTCTTGATGCGGTCGACGAATTCCATGCCCTGCGTCACCCGGCCCCAGACCGTGTACTGGCGGTCGAGGAAGGTCGAGTCGGCGAGCACGATGAAGAACTGGCTGTCGGCGCTGTTCGGGTCGTTGGCCCGCGCCATCGACACCGCGCCGCGGGTATGCGGCTCGCTGTTGAACTCGGCCCTGAGCTTCTGGCCCGAGCCGCCGGTGCCGTTGCCGAGCGGATCGCCGGTCTGGGCCATGAAGCCGTCGATCACTCGATGGAACTTGAGCCCGTCGTAGAAGCGCTGGCGCACCAGCTCCTTGATGCGCTTGACGTGGCCGGGAGCGAGATCGGGGCGCAGCGCGATCACCACGCGGCCGTCCTTGAGGTCGAGATAGAGGGTGTCTTCCATGTTGGCGGCCCTGGCTGTGGCGGCGGAGAAAGAGAGGACGCCGGCCAGCGCCAGCGCGAAGAGGCTACGGTGCAATGACATCGACGGTCCGGCGGGTTGCGGGGGAAATCAGGCGCCGAGCGTGCCGGTGCGGGCCACCTCGGCGACGCGCGAGGTGATCTTGGCGGCGACGCGCTGGCTGACGAAGGGCGAGATGTCGCCGCCCAGCATGGCGATCTCCTTGACCAGGCGCGAGGCGATGAACTGGTGGTTGTCCGAGGCCATCAGGAAGATCGTCTCGATTTCGGGATTGAGGCGCGCGTTCATGCCGACCATCTGGAACTCGTACTCGAAGTCGGAAACGGCGCGCAAGCCCCGAATGATCATGCTGGCGCCGATCTCCATGGCGAAATGCATCAGCAGGTTGCCGAACGGCCGCACCTCGATGCGCGAGCCGTCGGAGACCAGTTGCGTGACCTCGTCGCGGACCATGCTGACGCGCTCCTCGAGCGAGAACAGCGGCCCCTTTCCGGCATTGATGGCGACGCCGATGACCAGCTTGTCGACCAGCTTGGCGGCGCGCTTGATGATGTCGTAATGCCCCTTGGTGATGGGGTCGAAGGTACCGGGATAGAGCCCGATCCGGGTCTTGCGCATTCAGCCGCCCTCGCCGCCCGCCGCGGCGTCGTCGTCCGCCTCGCCGTTGGTCACGCCCTCCGTCAGGCGCGTGACGGAGACGACTTTCTCGCCCTCGGCCGTCTTGAACAAGATTACACCCTGGGTATTGCGACCGGCAACGCGGATGTCGTTGACCGGACAGCGGATGAGCTGGCCGCCGTCGGTCATCAGCATGATCTGGTCGACATCCTCGACCGGAAAGGCGGCGACGATGCCGCCGTTGCGGTCGGTGACCAGCATGTTGATGATGCCCGAGCCGCCGCGGTTGGTGATGCGGTATTCGTAGGCCGAGGTGCGCTTGCCGTAGCCGTTCTCGGTGAGCGAGAGCACGAACTGCTCGGCGCCGCCGAGCTCGGCGATGCGTTCGGGAGAGAGGGTGATCTCGGCCGCCGCCTCCTCGTCCTCGGCCGCCGGGGCGATGTCGGCTTCAGGCAACTCGCCGGCGACGACACGGCGTTGCGCGGCCGCGTATTTCAGGTACGCCCGACGCTCCTCGGGCGAGGCCTCGACATGGTGCAGGATCGAGAGCGAGATCACCGCGTCGCCCTCGGCCAGCTTCATGCCGCGCACGCCGGTCGAGCTGCGGCTCTGGAAGACGCGCACGCCGGCGACCGGGAAGCGGATGCACTTGCCGTTGCGCGAGGAGAGCAGCACGTCGTCGGCATCCGAGCACGGCAGCACGCCGATCAGCCGGTCGTCGGCGTCGGCGCCCTCGAACTTCATCGCCAGCTTGCCGCTCTGGCGCACGTCGACGAAATCGGACAGCGCATTGCGCCGCACATAGCCCTTGGCGGTGGCGAACATCACCGTCAGGCCGGCCCACGAGCTTTCGTCCTCGGGCAGCGGCATGACGCTGTGCACGGTTTCGCCCTCGGCCAGCGGCAGCAGGTTGATCAGCGCCTTGCCGCGCGACTGCGGCGTGCCGAGCGGCAGCCGGTAGACCTTGAGCTTGTAGACCCGGCCGCGGTTGGAAAAGAACAGCACCGGGGTGTGGGTCGAGGCGACGAAGACCTTGGTGACGAAATCGGCCTCGCGCGTGGTCATGCCGGCGCGGCCCTTGCCGCCGCGGCGCTGCGGCCGGTAGGCCGACAGCGCGGTGCGCTTGACGTAGCCGGCATGGCTGACCGTCACCACCATGTCCTCGCGCTGGATCAGATCTTCTTCGTCGTGCTCGAACTCGACTTCCTGGATCTGCGTGCGCCGCGGCGTCGCGAACTCCGCCTTCATCGCCACCAGCTCGTCGCGCAGCACCTGCATGAGCCGCGCGCGGCTGCCGAGAATGGCGAGGAACTCGTTGATGCTGGCGGCGAGCGCGCGCATCTCGTCGCCGACCTCGTCGCGGCCGAGCGCGGTCAGGCGCTGCAGCCGCAGGTCGAGGATGGCGCGCGCCTGCGTCTCCGACAAGCGGTAGCGGCCGTCGCTGACCCTGTGCGAGGGGTCGTCGATGAGGGCGATCATCGCCGCCACCTCGCTCGCCGGCCAGTCGCGCTCCATCAGCCGCTGGCGCGCGGTCTGCGGATCGGGCGCGGCGCGGATCAGCGCGATCACCTCGTCGATGTTGGCGACGGCGATCGCGAGGCCGACCAGGACATGGGCGCGGTCGCGCGCCTTGGCCAGCAGGTGGCGGGTGCGCCGCGCGATCACTTCCTCGCGGAAGGCGACGAAGGCGGCGATCATCTGCCTCAGGGTGAGAAGCTCCGGGCGGCCGCCGTTCAGCGCCAGCATGTTGACGCCGAAGGTGCTCTGCAGCGGGCTGTAGCGGTAGAGCTGGTTGAGCACCACCTCGGCCATCGCGTCGCGCTTGAGCTCGATGACCACGCGCACGCCGTCGCGGTCGCTCTCGTCGCGCAGGTCGCCGATGCCGTCGTTGCGCTTGGCGCGCACCGCCTCGGCGTTCTTCTCGATCATCGCCGCCTTGTTGACCTGGTAGGGAATCTCGGTGACGACGATCGCCTCGCGTTCCTTGCGCACCTCCTCGACATGGCAGCGGCCGCGCATGACGATCGAGCCGCGGCCGAGATGGAAGCCCGCCTTGGCCCCGGCGCGGCCGATGATGATGCCGCCGGTGGGAAAGTCGGGCGCCGGGACGATCTCGATGAGCTCGTCGATGGAGATCCCGGGGTTGTCGATATAGGCGCAGCAGGCGTCGATCACCTCGCCGAGATTGTGCGGCGCGATGTTGGTCGCCATGCCGACGGCGATGCCGCCGGCGCCGTTGACCAGCAGATTGGGGAACTGCGCCGGCAGCACCGCCGGCTCGCGGGCGCTGTCGTCGTAATTGGGCTGGAAATCGACGGTGTCCTTGTCGATATCGGCGAGCAGCGCCTCGGCGCTCTTGGCCAGGCGGCTCTCGGTGTAGCGCATCGCCGCCGGGGGGTCGCCGTCCATCGAGCCGAAATTGCCCTGGCCGTCGATCAGCGGCAGGCGCATGGCGAAAGGCTGCGCCATGCGCACCATTGCGTCGTAGATCGCCTGGTCGCCATGCGGGTGGTACTTGCCCATCACGTCGCCGACGATGCGCGCCGACTTGCGGAACGGCTTGTCGGAGGTATAGCCGTTCTCGTACATCGCGTAGAGGATGCGCCGGTGCACCGGCTTGAGGCCGTCGCGCACGTCGGGCAGCGCCCGCGCCACGATCACGCTCATCGCGTAATCGAGGTAGGAACGCTGCATCTCCTCCTCGATGGTGATGGGGAGGACGTCGTGGCCGGGGGCTTGCGGGTCGCTCACTGGGGGATTCGGGCTGTCAATCCGGCGGCCCGCCGACGCCGGCGCGGCTGCCGCCTAATGGGGTAAAAATCGATGCCGGCGACTATAGCAACCGCCCCCCTCTGCCGCAACTTTCGCAGGCGCAAAAAAGCGGCCAAAAAATACCGTCATTTCAGTGCGTTACGGGGTGTTCTTGGGCGAGTTAACGGCCCTCTGCCGCAGCCGTCCCAAGACAGGACCGGAAGCCCCCGACTCGGGCCCTCCGGTTCCCGTCCGAACGGCTCTCAGCGCGCCTTGGCGGCAGCCAGTTCGCGCTCGAGATCCTCGATCCGCCGCTGCAAGGCGCCGATCCGCCCCTGCATGGCGCCAACATTGAAGAAGGCGACGTTTTCCGCCGGCGCGTCGAGCGTGTTGCCCCAGCCGAGCCAGGAGGAGTCGTAGACCTTGACGTTCTTGAAGCCGAGGTCGGCCAGCACCGCGGCGGTCTCGGCGGCGCGCACGCCGCTCTGGCAATAGACGACGGTTTCCTTGTCGCGATCGAGGTTGCCGTAGAGCTTCTCGAGCTCGGCGCGCGGCTTCAGCGACATGCCGGCGTTGTCCTTGACCTCCTTGCGGGCGAGCTTCTGCGGCGTCGCTGGATCGACCCAGTTCTGCTCGTAGGGGATGTTGAGCGCGCCGGGGATGTGGCCGCCGCGGATGGCGCGGATGTCGCGCCCGGAATATTCGCCGGGGGTGCGCACGTCGACGATCTGCGCGTCGCCCCGCTTGACCCGCGTCAGCATGTCGGACGTGCTCACCGTCACGCCCGCCGCGGGCTTGGCCGAGAGCGTCACCGGCGTCGCCTTCGGCGCCTCGGTCAAGACCGGCTTGCCGGCGGCGCGCCATTCGTCGATGCCGCCGTGATAGACAAGGGCCTTGTCGCCGCCGAGATAGCGCAGGGTGAGCTGGCCGAAATAGACGAAGGGGTTGCCGCGCCCGCCATAGACGACGACTTCCTTGGCCGGGTCGATGCCGCCGTCGCCAAGCACCTTGAGCAGCTGGGCGTGCGGGATGTAGTCCTCGCTGTTGTCTTCGCGCAGGACCTTGCCGACCTCGCCGACATTCACGGCCCCGGGGATGTGGCCTTTCCTGTAGTCGGCGGCGTCGCGCACATCCCAGACGATGGCGCCGCGCTGGATCGCCGCCTCGACATAAGCCGTATCGACGATGCTGTCGGCTCCGGCCGCACCGGCCGCCGCCGGCAGGCCCAATCCGACCGCGACGCAGGTCGCAGCAATTAACCGCCACATGGTTCCTCCCTCTTCCTTATTGCCCGATGGCAGGCCGGATTCTGCCCCAGCCGCGTCCGGCGCGGAAGAGGGATCGCCCACGGCCGCGAACCCGCCGTCAGAATGGAATCTCGTCGTCCAGTTCCTCGCCACCGCGCGCCGGGCCGCGGCCGCCGGTGCCGCCGCCAGCGGGGCCGCCCGAAGGACCGCCGGCAGGTCCGCCTCCGGGGCCGTAATCGCCGTTGCCGCCGCGGCCGTCGAGCATGGTCAGCTCGCCGCGGAAGCGCGGCAGCACCACCTCGGTGGTGTAGCGCTCCTGGCCGTCCTGGCCCGTCCATTTGCGGGTCTGGATCTGGCCCTCGAGATAGACCTTCGAGCCCTTCTTAAGGTACTGCTTGGCCACCTTGGCCAGATTCTCGTTGAAGATCACCACCCGGTGCCACTCGGTGCGGTCCTTGCGCTCGCCCGTCTGCTTGTCCCGCCAGGTCTCGGACGTCGCGACCGAGAGGTTGACGATCTCGTCGCCGCTCTGGGTGGTGCGCACTTCCGGGTCGCGCCCGAGATTGCCGATCAAAATGACCTTGTTGACGCTGCCTGCCATCTGAGCTCCGCCGCCCTTGTGGATAAGTCGCCGGCCCGGCCGGCGTGGGGCGCGACTATAGCCCCGCCGCCGCCCCGGTGCCAGCTTCGCCGCCAGCGGCGGCCGGCCGGCCCGGCCCTCGCCAGCGCCCTGCCCGCTCCCATATACTAGCTCGCTTGTCCCCCGATTTTGCGTTCCGCCCGCCCATGCAGAAGATCATCGCCGTACGCGGCGCCCGCGAGCACAACCTCAAGAACGTCGACGTCGACCTGCCGCGCGACAAGCTGGTGGTGATCACCGGCCTGTCCGGCTCGGGCAAGTCGTCGCTCGCCTTCGACACCATCTACGCCGAGGGCCAGCGCCGCTACGTCGAGAGCCTGTCGGCCTACGCCCGACAGTTCCTCGAGCTGATGCAGAAGCCCGACGTCGACCACATCGACGGGCTGAGCCCGGCGATCTCGATCGAGCAGAAGACGACCTCGCGCAACCCGCGCTCGACGGTCGGCACGGTGACCGAGATCTACGACTATCTGCGCCTGCTCTATGCCCGCATCGGCGTGCCCTATTCGCCGGCGACCGGCCTGCCGATCGAGAGCCAGACGGTGAGCCAGATGGTCGACCGCATCCTGGCGCTGGCCGAGGGCACCCGGCTCTACCTGATGGCGCCGCTGGTGCGCGGGCGCAAGGGCGAATACCGCAAGGAGCTGGCCGACCTGCAGAAGCGCGGTTTCCAGCGGGTCAAGGTGGACGGCAAGCTCCACGAGATCGCCGAGGCGCCGGCGCTCAACAAGAAGCTGAAGCACGACATCGACGTGGTCGTCGACCGGGTGGTGGTGCGCGAGGGCATCGCCAGCCGGCTTGCCGATTCGCTCGAGACCGCGCTGGCGCTCGCCGACGGCATCGCGGTCGCCGAGGACGCCGACAGCGGCGAGCGCGCCATCTTCTCGGCCAAGTTCGCCTGCCCGGTATCCGGCTTCACCATCGAGGAGATCGAGCCGCGGCTGTTCTCCTTCAACAACCCCTTCGGCGCCTGCCCGACCTGCGACGGCCTCGGCACCAGGCTTTATTTCGACCCCGCCCTGGTCGTGCCGGACGGCCGCGTCACCTTGCGCGACGGCGCCGTCGCGCCGTGGGCCAAGTCGAGCTCGCCCTACTACCGGCAAACGCTCGACAGCCTGGCCCGCCATTACAAGTTCTCGACCGCCGTGCCGTGGGAGGAGCTGCCCGAGAAGGTGCGCCGCGCCATTCTCTATGGCTCGGGCGAGGAGGTGGTGGCCCTCACCTACGACGACGGCTTGCGCGCCTACCAGGTGAAGAAGCCGTTCGAGGGCGTGATCCCGAACATGGAGCGGCGCTGGCGCGAGACCGATTCCGCCTGGATCCGCGAGGAGCTCGAGCGCTTCCAGTCGTCCGCCGCCTGCGAATCCTGCGGCGGCTGGCGGCTCAAGCCCGAGGCCCTGGCGGTCAAGATCGCCGGCAAGCATATCGGCGAGGTCGCCGATCTTTCCATCCTGCAGGCGCGCGACTGGTTCCTCGCGCTCGGCGACAAGCTCAAGGCCAAGGAGCGCGAGATCGCCCAGCGCGTCCTCAAGGAGATCAACGAGCGGCTCGGCTTTCTGGTCAATGTCGGGCTCGAATACCTGACCCTCTCGCGCGGGTCGGGCACGCTCTCGGGCGGCGAGAGCCAGCGCATCCGGCTGGCCTCGCAGATCGGCTCGGGCCTGAGCGGCGTGCTCTACGTTCTCGACGAGCCCTCGATCGGCCTGCACCAGCGCGACAATGCGCGCCTGCTCGAGACGCTGGTGCGGCTGCGCGAGCTCGGCAACACGGTGTTGGTGGTCGAGCACGACGAGGAGGCGATCCGCGCCGCGGACCACGTGATCGACATGGGGCCGGCGGCGGGCGTGCACGGCGGGCGGGTGATCGCCGAGGGCCCGCCGGCGGCGATCATGGCCGCGCCGGCCTCGCTCACCGGGCAATACCTGATCGGGGCGCGGCGGATCCCGCTGCCGGCGCGCCGACGGGCGCCCGACCCGCGCCGCCAGGTGACGGTGGTCGGCGCGCGCGCCAACAACCTGAAGGATGTCACCGCGTCGATCCCGCTCGGCCTCTTCACCTGCATCACCGGCGTCTCCGGCGGTGGCAAGTCGACCCTGATCGTCGAGACGCTCTACAAGGCGGTGGCGCGCCGGCTCAGCGGCAGCCGCGACGTGCCCGCGGCGCACGAGCGCATCGACGGCCTGGAATGGCTCGACAAGATCATCGACATCGACCAGTCGCCGATCGGCCGCACGCCGCGCTCCAACCCGGCCACCTATACCGGCGCCTTCACGCCGA
>CAYTWJ010000124.1:0-8716 GCA_964442055.1 uncultured Rhodospirillaceae bacterium
GACCAACAACCTGCTGGCCCTGGGGCAGGCGGACGAAGCGTCGCAGGCGCTCGCCGAGCTCGGGCACGCGCTCGAGGACGTGCGCGAGCTCGAGCCCGATGCCGGGCTCGGCAATGGCGGCCTCGGCCGGCTGGCGGCGTGCTTTCTCGATTCGCTGGCGAGCCTCGATCTCGCCGCGATCGGCTACGGCATCCGCTACGAATACGGCATGTTCACCCAGCGCATCGCCGACGGGCGCCAGGTGGAGGAGCCGGACCATTGGCTGGCGATCGACAACCCCTGGGAGTTTCCGCGCCCCGAGGTCGCCTACCGGGTGCAGTTCGGCGGCCGCGCCGAGCGCGAAGGCGGCCGCGCCACCTGGACCGGCACGCAGGACGTGCTGGCGATGGCCTACGACACCATGATCCCGGGCCACGGCCTGCGCACGGTCAACACGCTGCGGCTCTGGTCGGCGAAGGCGACGCGGACCTTCGATTTGGCGCTGTTCAACCGCGGCGACTACGAGCGCGCGGTCGAGGAGAAGAACCGCTCCGAGAACGTCTCGCGCGTGCTCTATCCGGACGACAGCACCCCGCACGGCCGCGAGCTGCGCCTGCGCCAGCAGCATTTCTTCGTCAGCGCCTCGCTGCAGGACATCCTGCGCCGCTACCTGCAGCATCACGACGGCTTCGACGCCCTGCCCGACAAGGTCGCCATCCACCTCAACGACACCCATCCGGCGCTGGCGGTGCCCGAGCTGATGCGGCTCCTCGTCGACGTGCACGGCCTGCCCTGGGAGCGCGCCTGGTCGCTCAGCCGCAAGGTGTTCTCCTACACCAACCACACGCTGATGCCCGAGGCGCTCGAGACCTGGCCGGTCGACATGCTGGCCGCGCTGCTGCCGCGCCATCTCGAGATCGTCTACGGCATCAACGAGCGCTGGCTGCAGCAGGTCCGCTCGCAGGTCGGCGACGACCCGGAGGCGCTGCGCCGGCTGTCGCTGATCGACGAGAACGGCCACCGCTACGTGCGGATGGCGCATCTGGCCGTGGTCGCCAGCCACACGGTCAACGGCGTCTCGCGGCTGCATGCCGAGCTGATGCGACAGACGGTGTTCGCCGACTTCGCGCGCCTCGACGGCGCCCGGTTCATCGGCATCACCAACGGCGTGACCCCGCGCCGCTGGCTGGCGCAGGCCAATCCGGCGCTGGCCGCGCTGATCGATTCGCGCATCGGCGAGGGCTGGCGCAGCGATCTCCGGCGCATCGCCGCTCTCCATCCTTGCGCCGACGACCCGGCCTTCCGTGCCGAATTCCGCGCCGTCAAGGCCGCCAACAAGCGGGCGCTCGCGGCGCTGATCCGGCGCGAGACCGGCATCGCCGTCGATCCCGCCTCGCTGTTCGACGTCCAGATCAAGCGGATCCACGAATACAAGCGCCAGCTGCTGAACGTGCTGCAGGTGATCGGCCGCTACAACCGCATGCGGGCCGGGCCCGATGCCGACTGGGTGCCGCGCACGGTGGTGTTCGCGGGCAAGGCGGCGTCGGCCTACGGCATGGCGAAGCTGATCATCCGGCTGATTCACGATGTCGCGCGGCGCGTCAACAACGATCCGCGCCTGCGCGGCCGGCTGAAGGTGGCGTTCATTCCCAATTACGGCGTGTCGATCGCCGAGACCGTGATTCCGGCCGCCGACCTCTCGGAGCAGATCTCCACCGCCGGCACCGAGGCCTCGGGCACCGGCAACATGAAGATGGCGCTGAACGGCGCGCTGATCATCGGCACCGAGGACGGCGCCAACATCGAAATCCGCGACGCCGCCGGCGCCGAAGCCATGTTCCTGTTCGGCGCCACCGCCGAGGAGGTTCGCCGGCGCCGCCAGCAGGGCTACGACCCGCTCGCGATCTGCCGCGCCGACCCCGAGCTGAGCGAGATCCTCGACCAGATCGCCGGCGGCTTCTTCGCCCCCGACGATCGGGCGCGCCATGCGCCGATCGCCGATGCGCTGCTCAAGCACGGCGACCATTACCTGCTGCTCGCCGACTACGCCGACTACGTGGCAGCCCAGGCGCGGGCCGACGTCCTGTTCCGCGATGCCGACGCGTGGTCGCGTCGCGCCATCAGCACGGTCGCCGCCATGGGCTCGTTCTCGAGCGACAACGCCATCCGGCGCTACGCCGAGGAAGTCTGGCGCGTACCGGTCGACCGGACGAGCCCGGGCCGATAGTCCGCGGCCAAGGCCCGTCGCGCAAATCGCCCCGACTGGGCGTCGGCGCATCGACCTTTGGGCCTGACCGCCTGACACCGGCAGCACCAGCCTCATCCCGGCAATATCCGCGCGTCGGCGGGCCAACTCGCGAAAAGAATCCGGGCGATTAGTCTGGATCAAACCGCCGCGGGCCCCGCGTCCCTAACCTGGGGGTGCGCGATGCCGCTTCGACAGCGGCGGCAGCCGTACCGACAACGGAGCGGCACTTCATGAGCCGTTTGATCGTGGTTTCCAGCCGTGGCGTGCCTGCTCTGCCCGAGGCGGCCGGGCGCAAGGAGCCCCGGCCGTGAGCGCGCGCGATGCCGATGTTCGGGCCTTCGTGGCGGGCGATCATCGCGACCCCTTCGCCTATCTCGGCATGCACGCCGATGCGGGCCGCCTCGTTGTGCGTGCCTTCCTGCCGGAGGCCGAGGCCGTGTCGGCCGTCGACGCGAGCTCGGAAGGCCCGGCGGCGGTGCTGCGCCGCCTTCATCCGGCCGGGCTGTTCGAGGGCGAGATCGCCGGCCGCGCGCCCTTTCCCTACCGGCTGCGGGTGCGCGAGGCCGGCATTGAGCACGTGCTCGACGATCCCTACCGCTTCGACCTGCTCCTCGATGCGGCGGAGCTTGCCCGCTTCGCCCGCGGCGCGCACCCGGCACCCCACAGGCTGCTGGGCGCGCACCCGCTCGTGCTTGACGGCAGCGCCGGCACGCGCTTCGCCGTCTGGGCGCCCAATGCGAGGCGGGTCAGCGTGGTCGGCGACTTCAACCGGTGGGACGGCCGGCGGCACCCGATGCGGTTGCGTCACGACGCCGGGGTATGGGAGCTGTTCCTGCCCGGCATCGGCCCGGGCGCTCCCTACAAGTTCGAGATCAAGCATCGCAGCGGGATGCTGCTGCCGCTCAAGGGCGATCCTTACGCGCGCGAGACCGAGCTTCGGCCGGGAAGCGCTTCGGTGGTCGCCGCGCCCTCGGGCCACCGCTGGACCGACGAAGCGTGGATGAGTGCGCGGGCCGCGGCCTCGGCGCGCGACGCGCCGATCGCCATCTACGAGGTGCACGCCGGATCCTGGCGGCGCGGCCCCGACAATCGCTTCCTCGACTATCGCGAGCTAGCCGACAGCCTGGTTCCCTATGTCGCCGACATGGGCTTCACCCATATCGAACTTCTGCCGCTCGCCGAGCATCCCTTCGACGGCTCGTGGGGGTACCAGCCGACCGCCCTCTATGCCCCGACACGCCGCTTCGGAACCCCCGACGGACTGCGCCACCTGGTCGATGCCTGCCATCGCGCCGGGATCGGCGTTCTGCTCGACTGGGTGCCCGGGCACTTCCCGTCCGATCCGCACGGCCTCGCGGTTTTCGACGGCACGCATCTGTACGAGCACGAGGACCCACGGCTCGGCCGACACCGCGACTGGGACACCCTGATCTACAATTACGGCCGCCACGAGGTGGCCGGCTTCCTGCTCGCCAGCGCGCGCTACTGGCTCGAGGAATTCCACATCGACGGCCTGCGCGTCGACGCGGTCGCCTCGATGCTCTGCCTCGACTACAGCCGCGGTCCCGGCGAATGGCTGCCCAATCGCTATGGCGGCCGCGAGAACCTCGAGGCGATCGACTTCCTGCGGCGCGTGAACGAAGCGGTCTACGCCGATTTCCGCGGCATAGTGACGGTTGCCGAGGATTCGACCGCATGGCCGATGGTGTCGCGGCCGACCTATCTCGGCGGTCTCGGCTTCGGCTACAAGTGGAACATGGGCTGGATGCACGATACCCTGTCCTACATCGGGCGCGATCCGGTGCACCGCGCCTTCCATCACGACGAGCTCACCTTCGGCCTGCTCTACGCCTTCAGCGAGAACTTCGTCCTGCCGCTCTCCCATGACGAGGTCGTCCACGGCAAGGGTTCGCTCATCGGCAAGATGCCCGGCGATCGCTGGCAGAAATTCGCCAACCTTCGCCTCTACCTGGCGTTCACGTACGGCCACCCGGGCAAGAAGCTCGTCTTCATGGGCGGCGAGTTCGCCCAGGCGCGCGAGTGGGACCACGACCGCCCGCTGGACTGGGATCTTCTCGCCGACCCGATGCATCGCGGAGTCCAGACCGTGGTGCGGGATCTGAACCGGCTCTACCGCCGCACGCCGGCGCTGCACCGTCGCGATTGCGAGCCGCAGGGCTTCGAGTGGATCGACTGCCACGACCGCGAGCAGAGCGTGATATCGTTCCTGCGGCGCGATGACGCCGGCGATCACGTCGTCGTGGTCTGCAACTTCACGCCCGTGGTCCGTGCCGGCTATGTCATCGGCGTGCCGGCCGGCGGCCAATATGTCGAGCTGCTGAACACCGACTCCGCCTTCTACGGCGGCAGCGATGTCGGCAACGGCGGGGTCGTGGCCGCCGCCGACGCTCCGCGCCACGGCCTTCCCCATTCGCTGACGCTGACCCTGCCCCCGCTCGGTGCGCTGTTTCTGCGCCCGCGCCGCCCGCCGGCTGACGCATGAGCGAGCGGGGATTGCGCGTCTGGCCTGGCGAGCCTTATCCGCTTGGGGCCACTTGGGACGGCAAGGGGGTGAATTTCGCGCTTTTCAGCGAGAACGCCGAGAAGGTCGAGCTCTGCCTTTTCGACGACAAGGGCGAACGCGAACGGCACCGGGTCCGGCTGCCGGAATATGCCGACCAGGTCTGGCACGGCTACCTGCCGGACGTCCGGCCCGGGCAGGTCTATGGTTATCGCGTCTACGGGCCCTATGCGCCGGAACGCGGCCATCGTTTCAATCCGCACAAGCTGCTGCTCGATCCCTATGCCCGGCGCCTTTGCGGCCAGTTCAGGTGGACGGACGCGCATTTCGGCTATCGCGTCGGCGGCCCGGACGGAGACCGCTCGTTCGATACCCGCGACAATGCCCGCGACATGCTGAAATGCCGGGTGGTCGATCCGGCCTTCACCTGGGGCGATGACCGGGCGCCGCGCACGCCGTGGCATGAAACGGTCATCTACGAGCTGCACGTGCGCGGCTCCACCATGCGCCATCCGGGGGTTCCCGACGAGGTGCGAGGCACGTTCGCCGGCCTGTCCGCCTCGGCGGTGGTCGACTATCTGCGCGATCTCGGGGTGAGCGCGATCGAGCTCCTGCCGGTGCACGCCTTCATCGACGAACATCGGCTGTTTCAAAGGGGATTGCGCAATTTCTGGGGCTACAATTCGATCGGCTTTTCCGCGCTCGAGCCACGCTATCTCGCCAGCGGCACCCTCGGCGAATTCAAGACATTCGTCCAGATCATGCACCAGGCGGGCATCGAGGTGATCCTCGACGTCGTCTACAACCACACCGCCGAGGGCGACAGGCTCGGCCCGACGCTTTGCTTCCGCGGCATCGACAACGCTTCCTATTATCGCCTCGACCCGACGGATGCCGCCGGCTACGCCGACTTCACCGGCTGCGGCAACGCCTTCAACCTGCATCATCCGCGCGTGCTGCAGCTGGTCATGGACTCGCTGCGTTACTGGGTCGAGGAGATGCACGTCGACGGGTTCCGGTTCGACCTCGCCAGCACGCTCGCGCGCGAACGCGAAGGCGAGTTCGACACCCATTCCGGCTTCCTCGACGCCGCCGCGCAAGACCCCGTGCTTGCCAAGGTGAAGCTGATCGCCGAGCCCTGGGATACCGGCCCGGGCGGCTACCAGCTGGGATCGTTTCCGCCGCGCTGGGCGGAGTGGAACGACCGTTACCGCGACACCGTCCGGCGCTTCTGGCGGGGCGACGAGGGCGTGATCGGGGAATTCGCGACCCGTATCACCGGCTCCAGCGACCTGTTCCGCGGCAAGGGGCGGCGGCCCCACGCCTCGATCAACTTCGTGACCGCGCACGACGGTTTCACACTGCGCGATCTCGTCAGCTACGACGCCAAGCACAACGAGGCCAACGGCGAAGGGAACCGCGACGGCAGCGACGCCAACTACAGCTGGAATTGCGGCGTCGAGGGCCCGACCGACGATCCCGAGGTGCGGAGGCTGCGGCTGCGGCAGACGCGCAACATGCTGGCGACGCTGTTGCTGTCGCAGGGCGTGCCGATGCTGCTGGCGGGAGACGAGATTGGCCGCAGCCAGGCCGGCAACAACAACGCCTACTGCCAGGACAACGAAATCGGCTGGATCGATTGGTCGTTGCGCGAGCGCGAACCGGATGCCGAGAGCCTGCGCGCATTCGTTCGCCGCCTGCTGGAAATACGGCGCGGCCATATCGTCTTCCACCGCCGCCGCTTTTTCCGCGAGGAGAAGCCCCCGGCCGGCGACGGCAAGGACATTATCTGGCTGCGCCCCGACGGCAAGGAAAAGGGGCAGGAAGACTGGACCGTGGCCTACGCTCGCTGCCTGGGTTACCGCCTCAACGGCGAAGCCGGCCTCTATCACATGACGGCGTTCGGCGAGCCGCAGCCGGACGACGACTTCTTCGTCGTCATGAACGCCCATGACGACGTCCTCACCTACCATTTCCCGAAGGCCGACGGCGACGACGACTGGGAAGTTCTCATCGATACCGCGAGGGACACCGGCCTTGGCGACGGTGCCACGGTTCGGGGCAGCATCAAGGTGCAACCGGGCTCGTTCGCGCTGGTCGTGCGGCGGCGGGCGGAGCCCCCGGCGCAGGAAGGCCGGTGAAACGGATCCGTCATATGCCCTGTGGGGCCGCGGCGGTGCGCGCGGCGGCGACGAGCCTGCTGCTGGTGCCCCCGCTGCCGCTCCTGTTCATTGGCGAGGAGTGGCGATGCCGGCAGCTCGACGATGGCAGGGAGCTCAACCTGCCGGCGCGGCTTGCCGGCGCGGTGCTGCCGGCCGGGTCGGCAGCTTGGGATCTCGATGGTAGGGCGTGATCGGGAGACCGAGGACTTGCACCGGCTGGCCATGGCGGCCGGCATTCATTGGCGCTACTTCGATATCAGTGGCGAGTTGCGGACGGCGCCCGATTCCACCATCCGCGAGATTCTGAAGGCTTGCGGCCTTCCGGCCGATGATGCGCGCGTCGCCGCTGCGTCGCTCGCTCAATTGGAAGCGAGCATCAAAGTGCGGCTGGTGCCGCCCGTGCTCGTGGTGCGCGAGTCCGGAAGTCCGCTGACCGTTCGCCTGACGCTGCCCGTGCGAGAAGGCGCCGCCGTGGTGACCTGGCGCCTATTGCTCGAGCGCGGAGCCGAACAAGCCGGGGCGGTGCGCCTCGCCGATCTCGAACCGACCGATGCAGGAGGGGTGGCCGGGCGTGGCGTTCGCCTGGTCCTGGGTCCGATGCCCGAAACGGGCTACCACCGGCTGCAGTTGCGCCTTGATGACGGGCGCGAAACGGAGACGCTGCTGGCCGTCGTGCCACCGCGCGCCTTCTTGCCGGCAGCGCTTGGCGGCGACCGTCGGGTTTGGGGGATCAGCGTCCAGCTCTATGGTCTGCGCTCGAGGCGCAACTGGGGCATCGGCGATTTCTCGGATCTAGATGAATTGCTTCGAGCGGCGGCCGGCGCGGGCGCCGCGGCGGTTGCGGTCAATCCGCTGCACGCCCTGTTCCGCGATCTGCCCGAACGGGCCAGTCCCTATTCGCCCAGCAGCCGCCACTTCGTCAACCCGCTTTATCTCGATGTCGAGGCCATCGACGACTTCGCGGAATGCCCGGAAGCCCGGGCCGAGGTGGGGCGTCCGGAGTTTGTCCACCGCCTGGAGCGCCTGCGGGACGCGGCGCTGGTCGATTATGCCGGTGTCGCCGATTGCAAGGCGAGGATACTGCCGTTGCTCTATCGCAGCTTTCGAGCGCGCCACCTGGCTCACCCGGGCGACGCCCGGGCCGCCGATCTCGATGATTTCAAGCGCGACCGCGGCGAGCGGTTGCGCCGCTTCGCCGTCTTCGAGTGCTTGCGCGAGCGCTTCGTCACCGCCGATCCGTCCTGTCGTGACTGGCGCCGCTGGCCCGAGGCATACAGGCGCGCGGATTCGCCGGCGATTGCCGCCTTTGCCGAGGCCGAGCCGGAATCGGTCGGCTACATCGAATACCTGCAATGGCAGGTCGACCGCCAGCTTCGCCGCTGCGCGGAAACGGCGCGCCGGCTCGATATGCCGATCGGCCTCTATCACGACCTCGCCGTCGGCGTCGATCCCGACGGCGCCGAGGCCTGGATCGATGCGATGGAAATGGCCGACGGCGTTTCGCTCGGCGCGCCGCCCGACAGCTGGAGCCGAAGCGGGCAAAAGTGGGGCCTGCGGCCGGTCAACCCGATCGCGCTCGCCGATTCCGGGTACGCCTCGTTCATCGCGCTGGTGCGGGCCAACATGCGCCATGCCGGGGCCCTCCGCATCGACCATGTGCTCGGCCTCGCGCGGCAGTTCTGGGTGCCGTTGCCGGTGTCGGCCGAAGCGGGGGCCTACGTCGCGTTCCCCTTCGACGATCTTCTCGGCATCGTCGCGCTGGAAAGCCAGCGCAACCGCTGCCTGGTGATCGGCGAGGATCTGGGG
>CAYTWJ010000125.1:0-8695 GCA_964442055.1 uncultured Rhodospirillaceae bacterium
CGCCGGGGGTGGTGGTGGTCGACCGGCGCGAGCCGGGCGGCTACATGACGCCGGTCGAGTGCGTCGGCGAGTACGCGACCTACGTCTCGCGCATCCGCGAGGACTTCACGGTCGAGAACGGCCTTTCGCTCTGGGTGGTCTCGGACAACCTGCGCAAGGGCGCCGCGCTCAATGCCGTGCAGATCGCCGAGATTCTCGGCGCCCGCTACCTGAAGAAGGCCGCTTAGGCCGCCTCAGGCCGCTCAGCGGACGCGCTGCACGACGAGGTCGAGGCTCGGCCGGAACAGCTCGTCCTGGGCTGCCGCGAGCAGCGGCTCGTCGCTCGCCGCCCGCGCGCTCGCCTTCAGCACGCCGAAGGTGCCGGCCATGGCGAAGCCGAGCGCCTTCTTCACCGTCTTGCCCTTGAGCAGCCGGCCGAGCAGCAGCGCGGCGAAGATGTCGCCGCCGCCGCGCGGCGTGCCCTCGAGCCGCTGGGTCGCGCCGAGCCAGGCGCCGTCCTCGGCCACCGCCAGCGCCTCGATCCGGCCGGGCTCGGCGTCGGCGCGGCGGAGCGAGGTCAGCACGACGATCTTCGGCCCGCGCGCCCGCGCCGCGTCGGCGGCGCCCAGCGCGTCGGCGAGGCTGGCGATCCGGCGCCCGGTCAGCCATTCGAGCTCGAACTGGTTCGGCGTGACGACGTCGGCGCGCGGCAGCGCGCGGTCGCGGAAGAACTCGGGCAGGCCGACGCGCACGTAGATGCCGGCCTCGCGGTCGCCGATCACCGGGTCGCAGAGCCAGATCGCCGCGCCGTTGGCGGCGCGCAGCCGCTCGACCGCCGCCAGCGCCGCCTCGGCGACGTCGGTGCTGCCGAGCCAGCCGGTCAGCACCGCATGGCAGCGCCGCAGCAGGTCGCGCGCCGCCAGGCCCTCGACCAGCGCCGCCACCTCGCCGCCGCCGAGCAGGCGGCCCGCCGCGGGCCCGTGGCCGGGATGGTGGGCGAGGATGGCGGTCGGCAGCGGCCAGACCTCGATGCCCTGCCTTTGCAGCGGCAGCACCGCCGCCGAGTTGCCGACATGGCCGTAGACGACGTGCGACTGGATCGAAAGGACGTTCACGGCGGCGGCTCGCGGGCGTGGCGGGGCGGCGCCGCAGCTTGCCACAGGCGCGACGGCCTTTGTAGTCTCGCGCCCGCGATGGCGAAGAGCGGGGAATCTCCATGACCGGCGTGCGGCCGCGGCGCAGCGTCCTCTACATGCCGGGGTCGAACGCGCGCGCGATCGAGAAGGCGCGCACGCTGCCCGCCGACGGCCTGATCCTCGACCTCGAGGACGCGGTGGCGCCCGACGCCAAGGCGCCGGCCCGCGAGCAGGTCGCCGCCGCGGTCAAGGCCGGGGGCTATGGCGAGCGCGAGATCGTGATCCGCGTCAACGGCCTCGACACGCCCTGGGGGCGCGACGACATGGCCGCGGCGACCGCGGCGGGGCCCGACGCGGTGCTGCTGCCCAAGGTCGAGAGCGCCCGCCAGGTCGCCGAGGCCGCGGCGCTGCTCGAAAACCACGGCGCGCCGCCTGGGACCGCGCTCTGGTGCATGATGGAGACGCCCAGGGGCATCCTGCGCGCGGCCGAGATCGCCGAGGCGAGCCCGCGCCTCGCCTGCCTGGTGATGGGCACCTCCGACCTCGTCAAGGACCTGCACGCGCGCCATACGCCCGGGCGCGTGCCGCTGCTCGCCAGCCTGTCGCTCTGCCTGCTCGCCGCCCGCGCCGCCGGCCTCGCCATCCTCGACGGCGTGCATCTCGACCTCGCCGACGAGGCCGGCTTCGCCGCCGCCTGCCAGCAGGGGGTCGAGCTCGGCTTCGACGGCAAGACGCTGATCCATCCCGGCCAGATCGCGCCCTGCAACCGCATCTTCGCCCCCTCGGCCGCCGAGGTCGCCGAGGCTGCGAAGATCATCGCCGCCTTCGAGGCGGCCACCGCCGCCGGCAAGGGCGTGGTCCTGGTCGACGGGCGGCTGGTCGAGAACCTGCACGTCGAGAACGCCCGCCGCGTCGCCGCCCTGGCGGCGGCGATCGCCCGGCTCGAGCGGGGCGCGGCGTGAGCAAGACCAGCGCCGGCAATTTCTTCGAGGATTTCCGGGTCGGCCAGGAGATCATGCACGCGACGCCGCGGACGGTGAGCGCCGGCGACGTCGCGCTCTACACCGCGCTCTACGGCTCGCGCTTCGCGCTGCAGTCGTCGGACGCCTTCGCCCGCGCCTGCGGCCTGCCGGCGGCGCCGGTCGACGATTTGCTCGCCTTCCACATCGTCTTCGGCAAGACCGTGCCCGACATCTCGCTCAACGCCGTGGCCAATCTCGGCTACGCCGAATGCCGCTGGCTCAAGCCGGTCTATCCGGGCGACAGCTTGCGCACGCTCTCGACGGTGATCGGCCTCAAGGAGAACACCAGCCGCCGCACCGGCGTGGTCTACGTGCGCTCGATCGGGCTCGACCAGGGCGACGCGCCGGTGCTCGACTACGTGCGCTGGGTGATGGTGCGCAAGCGCGACACGGCCGCGCCGGCGCCGGCCCCGGTCGTGCCGACACTGGCCGAACGGGTCGCGCCCGAGCATCTCGTGGTGCCGGCCGATCTCGACTTCGCCGACTATGACGGCGAGCTCGCCGGCTCGCCTCATTTCTGGCAGGACTACGCGCCCGGCGAGCGCATCGACCATGTCGACGGCATGACCATCGAGGAGGCCGAGCACCAGCTCGCCACCCGGCTCTACCAGAACACGGCCAGGGTGCATTTCAACCAGCACCTCGCCGCCGCCGACCGGCTCGGCCGCCGGCTGGTCTATGGCGGGCACGTCATCAGCCTGGCGCGGGCGCTGAGCTTCGACGGCCTCGCCAATGCCTGCCGGATCGCCGCCATCAACGGCGGCCGGCACGTCAACCCGACGCTGGCCGGCGACACGGTTTATGCCTGGTCGGAGGTGCTGGAAACGGCGCCGCTTGCCGGCCGCGACGACGTCGGGGCGCTGCGCCTGCGCACCATCGCCGCCAAGAACCGGGCGTGCGCCGACTTCCCCGGGCCCGACGCCGCCGGGACGTACCCGCCGGAGATCGTGCTCGATCTCGACTACTGGGTGCTGATGCCCAGGCGCTGAGCGCGGCCGCCCCGTCGCGGGCGCTTGTGCCGCCCCGCCGTTCCCGCCATGATCGCTTGCGGGGCAACTGCCCGCGAAAAGGGCAGCGCCAGGGGAGGAAATGGAGGGGGCGATGGTCATCCATCGGTGCGTCGTGGCCATTCTCGGCGCGACGGTCTTGTTGTCGTCGGGCGCGGCTCCGGCATTGGCCGCCGAGGCGGCCAAGCTCGACGGCGCCAACACGGCCTGGGTGCTGACCGCGACGGCGCTGGTCCTGTTCATGACCATGCCGGGCCTGGCGCTCTTCTATGCCGGGCTGGTACGCGCGCGCAACGCGCTCTCGGTGCTGATGCATTGCGTGCTCATCGCCTGCCTGGCCTCGGTGATCTGGTTCGTCTTCGCCTACAGCCTCGCCTTCGGCGACGGCGGCGGCGCCAACGCCTGGATCGGCGGGCTCGGCCGCGCCTTCCTCGCCGGCGTGGGCGTCGACACGCTCAAGGGCGATCTGCCCGAGACCCTGTTCTTCATGTTCCAGATGACCTTCGCCATCATCACCCCGGCGCTCGTCGTCGGCGCCTATCCCGAGCGCATCCGCTTCGGCGCGGTGGTGCTGTTCAGCGGCCTCTGGCTGGTGTTCGTGTACGCGCCGGTGGCGCACTGGGTATGGGGCGGCGGCTGGCTGCAGCAGATCGGTGCCATGGACTTCGCCGGCGGCCTGGTGGTGCACGTCACCGCCGGCGTGTCGTCGCTGGTGATCGCGGCGGCGCTCGGCGTGCGGCGGGGTTTCCCGCACGAGGTGATCGCGCCGCACAGCCCGGGCATGACGATGACCGGGGCGGCGATGCTGTGGGTCGGCTGGTTCGGCTTCAATGCCGGCAGCGCGCTGGCCGCCAACGGCAACGCCGGCATGGCGATGACGGTGACGCATCTCTCGGCCGCCGCCGGGGCGCTGACCTGGATGGCGGCGGAGTGGATCGAGCACGGCAAGCCGAGCCTGATCGGCACCGTCACCGGCATGGTCGCCGGGCTGGCCACCATCACGCCGGCCTCCGGCTTCGTCGGCCCGGCGGCGGCGCTGCTGATCGGCATCGCCGCCGGGCTGGTTTGCTACCGCATGACGCGGGTGGTCAAGCAGCGGCTGAAGATCGACGATTCGCTCGACGTCTTCGCCGTGCACGGCGTCGGCGGCGCGCTCGGCACGCTGCTCACCGCCTTCTTCGCCGCCCCGGCGCTCGGCGGCCTCGGCCTCGCCGCCGGCGGCGTGACCGACCAGATCCTGGTCCAGGTCATCGGCATCGCCGCCGTCGCCGTCTGGTCCGGCCTGGTCAGCCTGATCGTCGTCAAGATCGTCCAATCGCTGGTCGGCCTGCGCGTCGACGATGAGACCGAGTTCGAGGGCCTCGACGTGACCACCCACGGCGAGCGCGCCTACGACTTGTAACCGGCGCAGGGGAGGTCTGCGTCACCGGGTAAGTCGTTGACTCGACTGGCCGCGGGGCTAGTATCACTACCGACCCTGACCCCGCCGCTCGCCGTGCCGGCGGCCAGCCCTGGCCGCGAGGAACCCGCATCATGGCCAACGTCGAACGACCGCTTTCGCCGCACTTGCAGATCTACCGGCCGCAGATCACCTCGGTGCTGTCGATCCTGCACCGGCTGACCGGCGTCGCCCTCGGGGTCGGCACGCTGCTCTTCGCCTGGTGGCTGGTCGCCGCCGCGGCGGGCCCCGAGGCCTATGCGCTGGCGCAGGGCTTCCTCGGCTCGATCGTGGGCCGCATCCTGCTGCTCGGCTTCACCTGGGCGCTGTTCTACCACCTCTGCAACGGCATCCGGCACCTGGCCTGGGATCTCGGCCTCGGCTTCGACCTCGCCACGGTGAGCCGCAGCGGCTGGGCGGTGGTGATCGCCTCGGCGGCGCTGACGCTGCTCGCCTTCGTGCTCGCCCACGCCTGGAGGCTGTGACCATGCCGACGTCGCGCTCGCCGCTGCGCAGCCCGCTCGCCCGCGTGCGCGGGCTGGGCTCGGCCAAGACCGGCACCGAGCATTTCTGGTTCCAGCGCCTCACCGCCGTGGCGCTGGTGCCGCTGACGCTGGCCTTCGCCGTGGTGGTGCTGCGCCTGGCCGGCGCCGGCGCCGCGCCGGCGGCGGCGGTGCTCGGTCATCCGCTGGTCGCGGGGATCGGCATGCTGCTGGTCGTCGCCGCCTTCTGGCACCTGCGGCTCGGGGTGCAGGTGGTGATCGAGGACTATGTCGCCGACGAGGGCGCCAAGCTGGTCCTGCAGCTCCTCAACAGCTTCGCCTGCACGGCGCTCGGCCTCGCCTGCCTGCTGGCGCTGCTCAGCCTCGCCTTCGGAGGGTGACGCGGCCATGACCGCCTATCCGATCACCGACCACGCCTACGACGTCGTCGTCGTCGGCGCCGGCGGCGCCGGCCTGCGCGCCACCATGGGCATGGCTGCCGCCGGCCTGAAGACCGCCTGCATCAGCAAGGTGTTCCCGACCCGCAGCCACACCGTCGCGGCGCAGGGCGGCATCTCGGCCGCGCTCGGCAACATGGGCGAGGACGACTGGCGCTGGCACATGTACGACACGGTCAAGGGCTCCGACTGGCTCGGCGACCAGGACGCGATCGAATACATGTGCCGCGAGGCGGTGCCGGCGGTGCTCGAGCTCGAGCATTTCGGCGTGCCCTTCTCGCGCACCGAGGAGGGCAGGATCTACCAGCGCGCCTTCGGCGGCATGACCACCCATTTCGGCAAGGGCACGGCGCAGCGCACCTGCGCCGCCGCCGACCGCACCGGCCACGCCATCCTGCACACGCTCTACCAGCAGTGCCTGCGCCACGACGTCGAGTTCTACATCGAGTATTTCGTGCTCGACCTGATCATGGACGGCGACGAGTGCCGCGGCGTCGTCGCCTGGTGCCTGCAGGACGGCTCGATCCACCGCTTCCGCGCCCACATGACGGTGCTGGCCACCGGCGGCTACGGCCGCACCTTCTTCTCCTGCACCTCGGCCCATACCTGCACCGGCGACGGCAACGCCATGGTGCTGCGCGCCGGCCTGCCGCTGCAGGACATGGAGTTCATCCAGTTCCATCCCACCGGCATCTACGGCGCCGGCTGCCTGATCACCGAGGGCGTGCGCGGCGAGGGCGGCTACCTGGTCAATGCGCAGGGCGAGCGCTTCATGGAGCGTTACGCGCCGAGCGCCAAGGACCTCGCCAGCCGCGACGTGGTCAGCCGCGCCATGACCATCGAGATCCGCGAGGGCCGCGGCGTCGGGCCGAAGAAGGACCACATCTACCTGCATCTCGACCATCTCGACCCGGCGGTGGTGCACGAGCGCCTGCCCGGCATCGCCGAGAGCGCGCGCATCTTCGCCGGCGTCGACGTGACCAGGCAGCCGATCCCGGTGCTGCCGACCGTGCACTACAACATGGGCGGCATCCCGACCAACTATCACGGCGAGGTGGTGACGCTGAAGGACGGCAATCCCGACCGTGTCGTGCCCGGCCTGATGGCGATCGGCGAGGCGGCCTGCGTCTCGGTGCACGGCGCCAACCGCCTCGGCTCGAACTCGCTGATCGACCTCGTCGTGTTCGGCCGCGCCGCCGCGCTCCGCGCCCGCGAGCTGGTCAAACCCGGCGCGGCGCACAAGGCGCTGCCGGTGACCGCGAGCGACGCCGCGCTGGGCCGCTTCGACCGCCTGCGCCAGGCCAACGGCGGCACGCCGACCGCGGCCTTGCGCGAGCGCATGCAGCGCACGATGCAGGACAACTGCGCCGTCTTCCGCACCGCCGACGTGCTGGCCGCGGGCGTGCGGCTGATCGACGAGGTCGCCGGCGGCATGGCCGACATCGGCGTCACCGACCGCTCGCTGATCTGGAACTCGGACCTGATCGAGACGCTCGAGCTCGACAACCTGGTCGGCCAGGCGGTGGTGGCGATGCACGCCGCGCGCAACCGCACCGAGAGCCGCGGCGCCCACGCGCGCGAGGACTTCCCCGAGCGCGACGACGCCAACTGGATGAAGCACACGCTCACCTGGCGCGACGGCGGCGGCCGGGTGCGCATCGACTACCGCCCGGTGCACACCTACACGCTGACCGAAGAGATCCAGTACATCCCGCCCAAGGCGCGGGTCTATTGAGACGCGCCCGCCACCCGAGGAGCCGCCGCGAATGGTCGAATTCACCCTGCCGAAGAACTCGCGCGTGCAGCCGGGCAAGACCCACGCCGCCAGGCCCGGCGCCAAGGAGCCGCGCCGCTTCCACGTCTACCGCTGGAACCCCGACGAGGGCGGCAGCCCGCGCCTCGACAGCTACGAGATCGACATGGCCGAGTGCGGGCCGATGGTCCTCGACGCGCTGCTCAAGATCAAGAACGAGGTCGACCCGACGCTGACCTTCCGCCGCTCCTGCCGCGAGGGCGTGTGCGGCTCCTGCGCGATGAACATCGACGGCACCAACACGCTCGCCTGCACCAAGGACTGCGCCGACGTGAAGGGCGACGTGAAGGTCTACCCGCTGCCGCATCTGCCGGTGGTCAAGGACCTGGTGGCGGACCTCAGCCACTTCTACGCCCAGTACGCCGCGATCAGGCCCTGGCTGCAGACCCAGTCGCCGGCGCCGAGCCGCGAGCGGCTGCAGGCGCGCGACGACCGGAGCCAGCTCGACGGCCTCTACGAGTGCATCCTCTGCGCCTGCTGCTCGACCTCCTGCCCGAGCTACTGGTGGAACGGCGACCGCTATCTCGGCCCCGCCATCCTGCTGCAGGCCTACCGCTGGATCGTCGACAGCCGCGACGAGATGACCGGCGAGCGGCTCGACGACCTCGAGGACCCGTTCCGTCTCTATCGCTGCCACACCATCCTGAACTGCGCCAAGACCTGCCCCAAGGGGCTCAACCCGGCCAAGGCGATCGCCGAGATCAAGAAGCTGATGGTCGAGCGCCGCGGCTGAGCGCGGCGATGTACGTCCCCAAGGCCTTCGAAAAGGGCGACCTCGGCTGGGCGCAGGCGCTGATGCGGCGCGAGAGCTTCGCGCTCCTGGTCACGGCGGGCGACGACGGCGCCCCCTTCGCCACCCACCTGCCGCTCCATCTCGACGCGGCGCGCGGCGCGGAAGGGACGCTGGTCGGCCACGTCGCGCGCGCCAATCCGCACTGGCGCCATTTCGACGGCCGGCGCCAGGCGATGGCGGTGTTCCAGGGGCCGCACGCCTATGTCTCGCCGTCCTGGTACGCCAGCCGGCCGATGGTGCCGACCTGGAACTACGCCGCCGTGCACGCCTACGGCGCGCCGGCGGTGATCGAGGATGAGGGGCGGGTGCGCGATCTCCTGCGCGGCTTGAGCGGCACCTACGAGACCGGCCGGCCGGCGCCCTGGCGCCTTGACGAGCTGCCGGCGGACTACCTCGCCGGCATGATCCGCGGCATCGTCGCCTTCGAGATGCCGATCGCGCGCATCGAGGCCAAGGCCGAGCTCGGCCAGAACCGCGCGCCGGCGGACCTGGCCGGCGCCATCGCCGGGCTGCGCGCCGCCGGCGACCCGCTCAGCCTCGCGGTGGCGGCGATGATGGAGGAGGAGG
>CAYTWJ010000126.1:0-8664 GCA_964442055.1 uncultured Rhodospirillaceae bacterium
GCCGTCTGTCTCGCCGCTACCATCTGCTACTGGTTATGAGTCCGGACCCTAATCGCCCTGTCACGACCGCCTATGAGCCGCCCGGCAGCTTGGTTATAATTTATCCAAATGCTTGTCCAGGAACATGCCGCGATACAGCGCCCCGCATCGTTGATTGGGGTGGGTATTTATGGCGTTGCGGAGGCCGGAAGACTAACGCACGTATCGCCCGGGCGGATCGCGCGTTGGCTGAGGGGTTACGTTCGTCGAGTTGGTGAAGCGGAGCGTGTTTCGCTCGCCGTATGGAGTCCGCAACTGCCGATCCTCGACGGCTCGCTGGCGCTTGGCTTCTTGGACCTTATGGAGGTTCGCTTCGTCGATGCATTTCGAAGGGCCGGCGTGCCATGGCGCACGATACGAATCGCGGCCGAACGAGCGCGTGAGCTGATCGGGCGAAGTCACCCGTTCTCTACCAAGGGCTTCAAGACGGATGGAAGAAACATTTTCGCCGAGATTGTCAGACAAACAGCGGAGCGGGAATTACTTGATCTCGTGAAGAGCCAATATGCATTCGCCAGAGTCATTTCGCCGAGTTTGTATGCCGGATTGGAGTTTAATGAATTGAACGAAGCATCTCGTTGGTGGCCCCTTGGTCACGAACGAGCTGTAGTAATTGATCCGGATTATGCCTTCGGACAGCCCGTCGTTGCCGGCACAGGAATACCAACTGCAGCTGTAGCTGCAATTCGCAATGCCGAGAATTCTGATCGCGCAACTGCGGCATGGTTCGGTATCGAAGTTCGCAAGGTCCGAGACGCGTTGGCGTTCGAAAACTCGCTCGCGGCGTGAAGGTCCTGCTGGACGACAATCTCCCAGAGCGCTTGGCGTCTGCGCTCCATATTCTCGTAGAGCCAGATGGACACACGGTTCAACATCTGCGTCAGAAGTTCGTTCCCTCGACAACAGACAGTGTTTGGCTGGGCAGGTTGGCATCGGAGGGTGAATGGGTCGTCATCTCGCGCGACATCCGCATTTCCCGCAACAAGCATGAACGTGAAGTATGGCGCCAATCGGGTCTTGTGGTTTTCTTCTTGGCCCACGGGTGGCGGAACATGCCCGGCCTGGAAATCGCTTGGCGCCTTCTTCGATGGTGGCCGCGAATTGTTGAACAGGCTGGCCTCGTTCAAGGGGCGGCGGCATTCGAAATTCCTGTCCGCGGCCAAGGACGCTTTCGGCAATTGTGATTCGCGCCTTTGCGAACGGCACGAGGGCAGAATCTCCGAAGCGCGCAAAAGGATGCGGTTCTCGACGACGATGAATGGAGCGATGCGCCGGAATCTCCTGTTGCCGCTGCTGGCCGCCCTCTTGCTGGCGGCGCCAGCCGCCGCCCAGACCAAGGTCGGCACCTACCACGCGCTCACCCTGGCCGATGCGCCGAAATACGGGCCCGACTTCAAGGCGCTGGATTACGTCAACCGCGAGGCGCCCAAGGGCGGCGATCTGCGCCTGTTCGACGTCGGCGGCTTCGACACCTTCAACCCTTACGTCATCAAGGGCGAGCCCGCCCCGGGCATCGGCCTGCTGTTCGAGTCGCTTGCCGGCGCGCCGCTCGACGACCCGATGACCGAATACGGCCTGCTCGCCGAGAGCTTCGAGGTGCCGGAGGACCTGTCGTGGGTGGCGTTCACGCTCCGCCCGGAGGCGCGCTGGCACGACGGCAAGCCGGTCACGGCCGACGACGTGGTGTGGAGCTTCGAGACGCTGAAGCAGAAGGGGGCGCCGCATTACCGCTTCTACTACGCCAACGTCGCGCGCGCCGAGAAGCTCGGCCCGCGCGAGGTGAAGTTCCACTTCACCGGCCCGCGCAACCGCGAATTGCCGCAGATCGTCGGCCAGCTGCCGGTGCTGCCCAAGCACTACTGGGCCGGGCGCGAGTTCGAGGCGACGACGCTCGAGCCGCCGCTGGGATCCGGCCCCTACCGGATCAAGGAGTTCGCCGCCAACCGCCACGTCGTCTACGAGCTGGTTCCCGATTACTGGGGGCGCAACCTGCCGCTCAACCGCGGCCGCTACAACTTCGCCACCGTGCGCTACGACTCCTACCGCGACAGCACGATCGCGCTCGAGGCCTTCAAGGCCGGCCGCTACGACATCCGCACCGAGACCTCGGCCAAGAACTGGGCCACCGCCTACGACTTCCCCGCCCGGCAGAAGGGCCTGGTCGTCGCCGCCGAGATTAGGCACCAGCGCCCGGCCGGGATGCAGTCCTTCGTCTTCAACACCCGGCGCGCCAGGTTCGCCGACCGCCGCGTGCGCGAGGCGCTGGGCCTGGCCTTCGATTTCGAGTGGGCGAACAAGCACCTGTTCTACGACCAGTACGTCCGCACCAGGAGCTTCTTCGCCAATTCCGAGCTGGCGGCCACCGGCCTGCCCGCGCCCGAGGAACTCAAGTTGCTCGAGCCGTTGAAGGACAGGCTGCCGCCCGAGGTCTTCACCAGGGAATATGCGCCGCCCGTCACCGACGGGTCGGGCAGCAATCGCGAGAACCTGCGCGCCGCGACGCGGCTGCTCGCCGAGGCCGGCTGGACGGTGAGGGACAACCGTCTGGTCGGGCCGCAGGGCGAGCCGATGGAGATCGAGTTCCTGCTCGCCCAGCCGGAATTCGAGCGCATCATCGCCCCCTACGTGCGCAGTCTCGAACGGCTGGGCGTGAAGGCGCGCATCCGCACCGTCGACACCGCCCAGTACATCAACCGCGTGCGCGACTTCGATTTCGACATGGTGGTCGGCAGCTGGGGCCAGTCGGAATCGCCCGGCAACGAGCAGCGCGACTTCTGGACCAGCGAGGCCGCCGACCGGCCCGGCAGCCGCAACCTCGCCGGCATCAAGAACCCCGCCATCGACCGCCTGGTCGACGCCCTGATCGGCGCACCCGATCGCAAGAGCCTGATCGTCGCCACCCGCGCGCTCGACCGCGCTCTCTTGTGGAGCCATTACGTGGTGCCGAACTGGCACGTGAACTACGACCGCATCGCCTACTGGGACAAGTTCGGCCGCACCGGCAATGTTCCGCGCTACGGCGAGGACCAGTGGGCGTGGTGGCTCGACCCGGCCAAGGCGGCGGCGCTGCAGCAGGCCACCGGCGAGCGCCACTGAGCGGCAGCCGCATGGACAGCGCGGCGGCGCTGTGCTTCTCTGGCCGGCCATGATTCGCCGACCGCGCGCCATCGCCGTGGCTCTTGCCGCCGGCCTGGCCTGGGCCGCTCCGGCTTGGGCCGATGGCGGACCCCGCCACGGCCTCTCGACCTTCGGCGAGCTCAAGTACCCGCCGGGCTTCCGCCACTTCGACTATGTCAACCCGGACGCGCCGAAGGGCGGCGAGCTGCGCGCTTGGGACATCGACACCTTCGACACGCTCAATCCGCTGACGCTCAAGGGCGTGCCGCCGCAGGGCCTCGACCTGGTCTTCGAGTCGCTGATGGTGCGGGCGATGGACGAGCCGGACGCGCTTTACGGCTTGCTCGCCGAGAGCGTCGAGCTCGGCCCCGGCCGCGCCTGGGCCGCCTTCAACCTGAACGGCGCCGCGCGCTGGCACGACGGCACGCCGGTGACGGCCGACGACGTCGTCTTCACCTTGGACAGGGTGATGCGCGAGGGCCATCCGCGCTTCCGACTGCTCTATGCCGACGTCGAATCGGTCGCCGCCGAGGGGCCGCGGCGGGCCGTCTTCCGCTTCAAGCCCGGCGAATCGCGGCGCGACCTGCCGCTCCGGGTGGCCGAGCTGCCGATCATGTCGCGCGCCTGGTTCGCGGGACGCGATTTCACCCGCACCACGCTCGAGCCACCGCTGGCGAGCGGCCCCTACCGGATCGAGCGGGTCGAGCCCGGCCGTTCGGTCACCTATCGCCGCGTCGCCGACCATTGGGGCCGCGACCTGCCGGTCAACCGCGGCCGCTACAATTTCGACGTGGTCAAGGTCGAGTTCTTCCGCGACCGCGACATCGCCTTCCAGGCGCTGTTCGCCGGCGCCTACGACTTCCGCGTCGAGATCACGGCGCGCGACTGGGCGACCGGCTACGACGGCAAGCCGCCGGTCGAGAAGGGCTGGATCAGGCGCGAGGTGCTGCGCGACGAGACGCCCTCGGGCGTGCAGGCCTTCTTCCTCAACACCCGGCGCGACCGCTTCCAGGACCGCCGTGTGCGCCAGGCGCTCAACCTGGCCTTCGACTACGACTGGATGAACAAGAACCTGTTCTACGGCCTCTACAAGCGCACCCGCTCGATGTTCGAGAACTCCGACCTGGCGGCGAGCGGCCTGCCCGACGCCGCCGAATTGGCGCTGCTCGCGCCCTGGCGCGACCGGCTGCCGGCGGAGCTGTTCGCCCGCGAGTTCCAGCCGGATGAATCGGCCAGCGCCGGACGGCGCGACGCGCTGCGCGCGGCCCAGGCGCTGCTGGCCGAGGCCGGCTGGGTGGTGCGCGAGGGCAGGCTGGTCAGCGCCGCCACCGGCGCCCCCTTCACCATCGAGTTCCTGCTCTTCGAGCAGAGCTTCACGCGCGTGGTCAACCCCTACATCCGCAACCTCGAGCGGCTCGGCATCCAGCCGTCGATCCGCCTGGTCGACATCACCACCTTCGAGAACCGGATGAAGGAATTCGACTACGACGTCATCATCCGCCGCTTCACCCAGCCGCTCACGCCCGGGGTCGAGCAGCGCAACTACTGGACCAGCGGCGCCGCCGGCGTGATCGGCTCCTTCAACTTCTCCGGCATCCGCGAGCCGGCGGTCGACGCCCTGGTCGAGAAGATCGTCGCCGCCGACAGCCGCGCCGCGCTGACCGCCGCGACGCGGGCGCTCGACCGCGTGCTGATGTGGGGCTATTACACCGTGCCGCAATGGCACAGCGGCACCTTCCGCCTCGCCTACTGGGACAAGTTCGGCCGCCCGGCGCTCAAGCCGCGCTTCGACCTCGGCCTCGTCGACACCTGGTGGATCGACCCGGAAAAGCAGCGCCGGCTGCCCGAGCAGCCGCAATCGCCGCGCGGCTGAGCGCAACGCCATGCTGGCCTACATCATCCGCCGCCTGCTGCTGATCATCCCGACGCTGTTCGGCATCATGGTGATCAACTTCGCGGTGATCCAGTTCGCCCCCGGCGGGCCGGTCGAGCAGATCATCGCCGAGATCACCGGCACCGCGGTCGGCGCCACCGCCCGCGTCTCCGGCGCCGGCGGCGAGATCAGCGCGCCGCGGCCGGCGGCGGGCGCGGCGGCCGGCGACGTCAGCAGCCGCTACCGCGGCGCCCAGGGGCTCGACCCGGAATTCATCAAGCAGATCGAGAAGCAGTTCGGCTTCGACAAGCCGGCGCACGAGCGCTTCCTGCTGATGCTCTACAACTATCTGCGCTTCGACTTCGGCACCTCCTACTTCCGCGACCAGTCGGTCACCCAGCTGATCGTCAGCAAGATGCCGGTGTCAATCTCGCTCGGCCTGTGGACGACGCTGATCGTCTACCTGGTGTCGATCCCGCTCGGCATCGCCAAGGCGGTGCGCGACGGCTCGCGCTTCGATATCTGGACCTCGGCGGCGATCGTCGTCGGCTACGCCATACCGAGCTTCCTGTTCGCCGTCCTGCTGATCGTGCTGTTCGCGGGCGGCAGCTACTTCTCCTGGTTCCCGCTGCGCGGCCTCGTCTCCGACAACTGGTCGGACCTCGCCTGGCCGGCACGCATCGCCGACTATTTCTGGCACCTCGTGCTGCCGCTCACCGCCATGGTCATCGGCGGGTTTGCCACGCTGACCATGCTGACCAAGAACTCGTTCCTCGACGAGATCAACAAGCACTACGTGCTGACGGCCCGCGCCAAGGGCCTGAGCGAGCGGCGCGTGCTCTACGGACACATCTTCCGCAACGCCATGCTGCTGGTCATCGCCGGCTTCCCGGGCGCCTTCATCAGCGTGCTGTTCACCAGCTCGCTGCTCATCGAGGTGATCTTCTCGCTCGACGGCCTCGGCCTGCTCGGCTTCGAATCGGCGCTCAAGCGCGACTACCCGGTGATGCTTGGCACGCTCTACATCTTCACCCTGCTCGGCCTGATCGTGAACCTGATCAGCGATCTCACCTACGTGCTGATCGACCCGCGCATCGACTTCGAGGCGCGGCGCGCATGAGGCCGCGATGACCGCCTGGCTCGCGCGCCCGCGCCTCAGCCCGCTGAACCGGCGCCGCTGGTACAATTTCAAGGCCAACCGCCGCGGCTTCTGGTCGCTGTGGATTTTCCTCGCCCTCTTCGTCGCCAGCCTGTTCGCCGAGTTCATCGCCAATGACCGGCCGCTGCTGGCGCGCTACGACGGCCGCTTCTTCTTCCCGGTCCTCGTCGCCTACCCCGAGACCGCCTTCGGCGGCGACTTCGCCACCGAGGCGAAATACCGCGATCCCTTCGTCGCCGAGCTGATCAGCGAGAAGGGCTGGATGGTCTGGCCGCCCATTCCCTACAGCTACAGCACCATCAACCTCGAGCTGAAGGTGCCGGCGCCGGCGCCGCCGTCGGCCGACAACTGGCTCGGCACCGACGACCAGGGCCGCGACGTGCTGGCGCGGCTGATCTACGGCTTCCGCATCTCGGTGCTGTTCGGGCTGCTGTTGACCCTGTTCAGCTCGGCCGTCGGCGTCGTCGCCGGCGCCGTGCAGGGCTATTTCGGCGGCCGCATCGACCTCTACTTCCAGCGCTTCATCGAAATCTGGTCGGGCCTGCCCGAGCTCTACCTGCTGATCATCCTGGCCAGCGTGCTGCAGCCGAGCTTCTGGATCCTGCTCGGCATCCTGCTGCTCTTCGCCTGGACCCGGCTGGTCGGCGTGGTTCGCGCCGAATTCCTGCGCGCGCGCAACTTCGACTATGTGCGCGCGGCGCGCGCGCTGGGCGTGCGCGACGTCGCCATCATGTACCGCCACCTGCTGCCCAACGCGATGGTCGCCACGCTGACCTTCATGCCCTTCATCCTCAACGGCTCGATCACCACGCTGACCTCGCTCGACTTTCTCGGCCTCGGCCTGCCGCCCGGTTCGCCCTCGCTCGGCGAGCTGCTCGCCCAGGGCAAGACCAACCTGCAGGCACCCTGGCTCGGCATCACCGCGTTCCTGGTGCTGGCCGTGATGCTGAGCCTGCTGGTCTTCGTCGGCGAGGCGGTGCGCGACGCCTTCGACCCGCGGAAGACATTCCGGTGAAGCCGTCAGCCATCAGCCGTCAGCCATCGGCACGCCGGCAGCGACGGGCGCCCTGAAGACATGCAGGATTTTCGCGAACTTCGGGTATGGCGGAAAGCGCACGATCTCGCACTGGCAGTCTACCATGCCAGTGCGCGGTGGCCCGCAAGCGAAACTTATGGCTTGGCGTCGCAGGTCAGACGCGCTGCAGTGTCGATTCCAGCCAATCTCGCGGAAGGTTCATCCCGCGGAACCGACCCGGATTTCGCCCGATTTGTCTCCGTCGCCATGGGGTCCGCCAGCGAGGTCGAGTACCTTCTCTTGCTGGCGCATGATCTCAGATACCTCGATACCGTCGTCCATGAGACTCTCGCCAACCAGACGACCGAGGTAAAGCGGATGCTCGCTTCGCTTCTCAAGAAGCTGCGGGCCGACGGCCGATAGCCGATGGCTGAAAGCCTGCTCACCGTCGACGACCTCTCCGTCACCTTCCGCACCGCCGGGCGCGAGGTGCGGGCGGTGCGCCACGTCTCGTTCACCATCGGCCGCGGCGAGACCGTGGCCCTGGTCGGCGAATCGGGCTCGGGCAAGTCGGTCACCGCGCTCTCTATCCTGCAGCTTCTGCCCTACCCGCTCGCCAGCCACCCGTCGGGCTCGATCCGCTTCGACGGCCAGGAGATGATCGGCGCGCCGCCCGGCCTGCTGCAGCAGATCCGCGGCGACCGCGTGGCGATGGTCTTCCAGGAGCCGATGACCTCGCTCAACCCGCTGCACACCGTCGAGCGTCAGATCAACGAGGTGCTGCTGCTGCACAAGGGCATGGGCCGCGAAAGCGCGCGGGCGCGGACCATCGAGCTGCTGCGCCTGGTCGGCCTGCCCGAGGCCGAGAAGCGGCTCGACGCCTATCCCCACCAGCTTTCCGGCGGCCAGCGCCAGCGCGTGATGATCGCCATGGCGCTGGCCAACGAGCCCGACCTGCTGATCGCCGACGAGCCGACCACGGCGCTCGACGTCACCATCCAGGCCCAGATTCTCAAGCTGCTGAAGGACCTGCAGGCGCGGCTCGGCATGGCGCTGCTGCTGATCACCCACGACCTCGGCATCGTGCGCAAGGTCGCCGACAGGGTGTGCGTGATGACCGAGGGCGAGATCGTCGAGCAGGGCCCGGTGGCCGAGGTCTTCGCCCGTCCCCGCCACGCCTACACCCGCAAGCTGCTCGCCGCCGAGCCCAAGGGCAAGCCGCTGGCGGCGGCGCCGACGGCGGCGGCGCTCGTCGAGGCCAAGGACGTGAAGGTCTGGTTCCCGATCAAGGCCGGGCTGCTGCGGCGCACCGTGGATCACGTCCGCGCGGTCGACGGCGTGTCCTTGAGCGTGCGCGAGGGTGCGACCATCGGCGTCGTCGGCGAATCCGGCTCCGGCAAGTCGACGCTCGGCTACGCCCTGCTGCGCCTGATCGAATCGAAAGGATCGATCCGCTTCGAC
>CAYTWJ010000127.1:0-8631 GCA_964442055.1 uncultured Rhodospirillaceae bacterium
TGGTCAACATCTTCGGCGGCATCATGCGCTGCGACGTGATCGCCGAGGGCGTGGTCGCGGCGGCGCGCGAGGTGCGGCCGCAGGTGCCGCTGGTGGTGCGCCTCGAAGGCACCAACGTCGATCTCGGCAAGAAGATCCTGGCCGAATCGGGCCTGCCGATCATCTCGGGGGACAATCTCGCGGACGCCGCGGCCAAAGTCGTGCGCGCGGTCAAGGAGGCCGCCTGATGGCCGTACTCGTCGACGCCCGCACCCGCGTCATCTGCCAGGGCTTCACCGGCGCCCAGGGCACCTTCCATTCCGAGCAGGCGATCGCCTACGGCACCAGGATGGTCGGCGGCATCACGCCCGGCAAGGGCGGCAGCCGGCATCTCGACCTGCCGGTGTTCGACACCGTCGCCGAGGCGGTGGCCGAGACGCGGGCCACGGCGTCGGCGATCTACGTGCCGCCGCCCTTCGCCGCCGACGCCATCCTCGAGGCGATCGACGCCGGGGTGAAGCTGGTGGTGTGCATCACCGAAGGCATTCCCGTGCTCGACATGGTGCGGGTCAAGCGCGCGCTGGCCGGCTCGAGGAGCCGCCTGATCGGCCCCAACTGCCCGGGCATCATCACCCCCGACGAATGCAAGATCGGCATCATGCCCGGCCACATCCACCGCCGCGGCAAGGTCGGCATCGTCTCGCGCTCGGGCACGCTCACCTACGAGGCAGTGGCGCAGACGACCGCCGCCGGCCTCGGCCAGTCGACCTGCATCGGCATCGGCGGCGATCCGGTCAACGGCACCAACTTCATCGACTGCCTCGATCTTTTCCTCAAGGACGACGAGACCGAGGCGATCATCATGATCGGCGAGATCGGCGGCGCGGCCGAGGAGGACGCCGCCGAATTCCTGAGGAAATCCAGGCGCAAGAAGCCCACCGTCGGCTTCATCGCCGGGCGCACCGCGCCGCCGGGCCGGCGCATGGGCCATGCCGGGGCGATCATTTCCGGCGGCAAGGGCGGCGCCGAGAGCAAGATCGAGGCCATGCGCGCGGCCGGGATCGTCGTCGCCGACAGCCCGGCGGCGCTCGGCAGCACCTTGTTAAACCTGTTGAAAGGCTAACATGGTATTCGGCGGGCCGCGCCCCGCCACCAGCAGCGAAAGGGCACCGGCGCGGTTGCCGGCGCAGGCTCAAAGGCCATGACAGCTCAGCTCGACCGCACATCGTTTCTCTACGGCACCAATTCCGCCTTCATCGAGGAGCTCTACGCCCGCTACCTCGCCGATCCGCAATCGGTCGACGAGAGCTGGCGCCAGTTCTTCGCCGCGCTCGGCGACGAGTTCGCCGTGGTCGAGGCCGAGAAGCGGGGGCCGTCCTGGCAGAAGCGGAACGGCCTGCCGCTGCTTGACGAGGCCGGCATCCTCGGCGCCGAGGGCCTGGCCGCCAAGGCGGCGGCCCGCGCCGCGGGCGAGGGGGCGGCCGATGCCCGCGCCGCCGCGCTCGACACCATCCGTGCGGCGATGCTGATTCGCAACTACCGCATCCGCGGCCACCTGATGGCCAACCTCGATCCGCTCGGGATCGAGAAGCGCGCCGCCCATCCCGAGCTCGATCCGGCGACCTACGGCTTCACCGAGGCCGACATGGACCGGCCGATCTTCATCGACCGCATGCTCGGCCTGGAGACGGCGACGCTGCGCGAGATCCTGCAGATCGTGCGCCGCACCTACTGCGCGACGATCGGCGTCGAGTACATGCACATCTACCATCCCGAGCAGAAGCTCTGGATCCAGGAGCGCATCGAGGGCCGCGACAAGGAGGTGTCGTTCACCCGCGAGGGCAAGCGCGCCATCCTCAACAAGCTGGCCGAGGCCGAGGGCTTCGAGCGCTTCCTGCAGCTCAAATACACCGGCACCAAGCGCTTCGGCCTCGAAGGCGGCGAAGCGCTGATTCCGGCCATGGAAGCGATCATCAAGCGCGGCGGGCAGCTCGGCGTGAAGGACATCGCGCTCGGCATGCCGCACCGCGGCCGCCTCAACGTGCTCGCCAACCTGATGTCGAAGCCCTATCAGGCGATCTTCTCCGAATTCCAGGGCAGCGCCTTCCACCCCGAGGACTTCCAGGGCTCGGGCGACGTCAAGTACCATCTCGGCACCTCGTCCGACCGCGAGTTCGACGGCAACCGGGTGCACCTGTCGCTGACCGCCAACCCCTCGCACCTCGAGGCGGTCAACCCGGTGGTGCTCGGCAAGGCGCGCGCCAAGCAGGCGCAGCTCGGCGACGCCGAGCGCAGCCAGGTGCTGACCGTGCTGCTGCACGGCGACGCCGCCTTCGCCGGCCAGGGCCTGGTCGCCGAGTGCTTCGCGCTCTCCGAGCTCAAGGGCTACCGCACCGGCGGCACCATCCACCTGATCGTCAACAACCAGATCGGCTTCACCACCAGCCCGGCCTATTCGCGCTCCTCGCCCTATCCGAGCGACGTCGCCAAGGTGGTGCAGGCGCCGATCTTCCACGTCAACGGCGACGATCCCGAGGCGGTGGTGCACGTGGCCAAGATCGCCACCGAGTTCCGCCAGCTGTTCAAGAAGGACGTGGTGGTGGACATGTTCTGCTACCGCCGCCACGGCCACAACGAGACCGACGAGCCGGCCTTCACCCAGCCGCTGATGTACCGCACCATCGCCCAGCACCCGACGACGCGGCAGATCTACGCCCGCCGCCTGGTCGCCGAAGGCCTGATCGGCGAGGCCGAGGGCGAGGCGATGGTGAGCGACTTCCACGCCCGGCTCGAGCGCGAGCACGAGGCCTCGAAGGTCTACAAGCCGAACAAGGCCGACTGGCTCGAGGGCCGCTGGGCCGGGCTCGAGGTCGCCTCGGGCGACGACCGCCGCGGCGACACCGCGGTCGCCCTCGACACCCTGCGCGAGGTCGGACGCAAGATCTGCGCCGCGCCGCAGGGCTTCAGCCTGCACCGCACGCTGCAGCGCATCCTCGCCGCGCGCCGCAAGTCGGTCGAGAGCGGCGAGGGCATCGACTGGGCCACCGCCGAGGCGCTCGCCTTCGGCACCCTCTGCCTCGAGGGCTTCCCGGTGCGGCTCTCCGGCCAGGATTCGGGCCGCGGCACCTTCAGCCAGCGCCACGCCGTGCTGATCGACCAGCAGAGCGAGGAGCGCTTCGTGCCGCTCAACAACCTGGCCGAGGGCCAGGGGACGTTCGAGGTGCACGATTCGCTGCTCTCGGAAGCCGCCGTGCTCGGCTTCGAATACGGCTACAGCCTGGCCGAGCCGCGCGCGCTGGTGCTGTGGGAGGCGCAGTTCGGCGACTTCGCCAACGGCGCCCAGGTGATCATCGACCAGTTCATCGCCTCGGGCGAGGTGAAGTGGATGCGCATGTCGGGCATGGTGATGATGCTGCCGCACGGCCACGAGGGACAGGGTCCGGAGCATTCCTCGGCCCGCCTCGAGCGCTATCTGCAGCTCTGCGCCGAGGACAACATCCAGGTCGTCTACTGCACGACCCCGGCCAACTACTTCCACGCCCTGCGCCGGCAGATGCACCGCAAGTTCCGCAAGCCGCTGGTGGCGATGACGCCGAAATCGCTGCTGCGCCACAAGCTCGCCGTGTCGCGCCTCGACGACTTCGGCCCGGGCTCGTCGTTCCACCGCGTGCTCGGCGAGAGCGGCAGGATCGGCCCCGACGGCAAGGTCCGGCGCGTCGTGCTGTGCAGCGGCAAGGTCTACTACGACCTCTTCGAGGAGCGCGAGAAGCGCGGCCTCAAGGACGTCGCGCTGATCCGCCTCGAGCAGCTCTATCCCTTCCCGCGCAAGACGCTGGCGGCCGAGCTCGCCCGCTACAAGAACGCCGAGCAGGTGGTGTGGTGCCAGGAGGAGCCGAAGAACATGGGCGCCTGGAGCTTCGCCGCGCCCTGCATCGAGGAGGTGCTCGACCAGGTCGGCGGCAAGGCCCGGCGCCCCGCCTATGCCGGCCGCAAGGAGGCCGCCTCGCCCGCCACCGGCCTCTACCGAAAGCACGTTGCCGAGCAGGCGGCGCTGGTCGAGGCGGCGCTGGCCGGCTGAGAGCGAGGAGCCCGTCATGACCGTCGAGATCCGCGTTCCCACCCTGGGCGAATCGGTCACCGAGGCGACCATCGCCAAATGGTTCAAGCAGCCCGGCGACGCGGTCAGGGTCGACGAGCCGCTGGTCGAGCTCGAGACCGACAAGGTGACGCTCGAGGTCAACGCCACCGCCGCCGGCACGCTGGCCGAGGTCGCGGTCGCCGAGGGCGCGACGGTCGCGGTCGGCACGCTGCTCGGCACCATCGCCGAGGGCGCGGCGCCGGCCGCCAGGCCGGCAGCCAAGCCGGCGGCGAAGGCGGAGGCCGCGAAGCCCGCGGCCAAGGTCGAGGCCCCGACGCCCGCGGCCGAGGTTCCGGAAGCGCCGAAGCCGGCGGCGCCGGTCTTTCCCGCTGCCGCCAAGCTCGCCGCCGAGAAGGGCATCGAGGTCGCCGCCATCGCCGGTACCGGCAAGGGCGGCCGCGTGACCAAGGGCGACGTGCTGGCGCTGCTCGAAGCCGCGCCGCCGCCGGCCGCCGCGCCCGCCCCGGCGGCCAGGCCCGCCGGCCCGCGCCCCGAGGCGGCGCGCGAGGAGCGGGTGCGCATGAGCAAGCTGCGCCGGGTCATCGCCGCCCGGCTCAAGGAGGCGCAGAACACCGCCGCCATGCTGACCACCTTCAACGAGGTGGACATGACCAACCTGATGGCGGCGCGCAAGCTCTATGCCGACGGCTTCGAGAAGAAGCACGGCGTGCGGCTCGGCTTCATGTCGTTCTTCGTCAAGGCGGCGATCGTCGCGCTCAAGGAGTTCCCGGCGGTCAACGCCGAGATCGAGGGCGACGAGATCGTCTACAAGAACTACTACCATGTCGGCGTCGCCGTCTCGGCGCCGCAGGGCCTGGTGGTGCCGGTGCTGCGCGATGCCGACCGCATGGGCTTCGCCGACATCGAGAAGGGCATCGCCGATTTCGGCACCCGCGCCCGCGACGGCAAGCTCGGCATCGAGGAGCTGCAGGGCGGCACCTTCACCATCTCCAACGGCGGCGTGTTCGGCTCGCTCTTGTCGACGCCGATCCTCAACCCGCCGCAATCGGCGATCCTCGGCATGCACAAGATCGAGCAGCGCCCGGTGGTGATCGGCGGCGAGATCAAGGCGCGGCCGATGATGTACCTGGCGCTGTCCTACGACCACCGCATCATCGACGGCCGCGAGGCGGTGCTGTCGCTGGTGCGCATCAAGGAATGCGTCGAGGACCCGCAGCGCATCCTGTTCGACGTCTGAGTTGCGGCCCGCCGGAACCCCGGCGCGAGCGGAGAGGACGATGAGCGAGCCAGACTTCGATCTCGTGGTGATCGGCGGCGGGCCGGGCGGCTACATCGCGGCGATCCGCGCCGCCCAGCTTGGCATGAAGGTCGCCTGCGTCGAGAAGCGGGCGACCCTCGGCGGCACCTGCCTCAACGTCGGCTGCATCCCCTCCAAGGCGCTGCTGCATTCCTCGCATCTCTACGAGGAGGCGGGGCACGACCTCGGCCCGCACGGCGTCAAGGTCGGCAAGGTCGGGCTCGATCTCGCCGCCATGCTGGCGCGCAAGGACAAGGTGGTGGGCGACAACACCGCCGGCATCGAGTTCCTGTTCCGCAAGCACAAGATCGACTGGCTCAAGGGCGCGGCGCGGCTCCTCGGCGGCGGCAAGGTCGAGATCGCCGGCGACAAGGGCGCGGCCCGCACCGTCGCGGCGAAGAGCATCATCATCGCCACCGGCTCCGACGTGATGCCGCTGCCCGGCGTCGCCATCGACGAGAAGCAGATCGTCTCCTCGACCGGGGCGCTGGCGCTCGGCCAGGTGCCGAAGACGATGGTGGTGATCGGCGGCGGCTATATCGGCCTCGAGATGGGCACGGTCTGGCGCCGGCTCGGCGCCGAGGTGACGGTGGTCGAGTTCCTCGACCGCATCCTGCCCGGCATGGACGGCGAGATCTCCAGGCAGATGCGGCGCATCCTCGGCCGCCAGGGGCTGAAGTTCCGCCTCTCGACCAAGGTCACCGCGGCCAAGGCCGGCAAGGGCGGCGTGACGCTGACGCTCGAGCCGGCGCAGGGCGGCAAGGCCGAGAAGATCGAGGCCGAGACGGTGCTGGTCTCGATCGGCCGGCGACCCTACACCGAAGGCCTCGGGCTCGAGGCGGCGGGCGTCGCGCTCGACGAGCGCGGCCGCGTCAAGACCGGCGCCGGCTTCGCCACCAGCGCCGCCGGCGTCTTCGCCATCGGCGACGTGATCGCCGGGCCGATGCTGGCGCACAAGGCGATGGAGGAGGGCGCGGCCTGCGCCGAGCTGATCGCCGGGCAGCGGCCGCACATCAATTACGACGCCATTCCCGGCGTCGTCTATACCTGGCCCGAGGCCGCCTCGGTCGGCAAGACCGAGGAGGAGCTGAAGGCCGCCGGCGTCGCCTACAAGGTCGGCAGGTTCCCTTTCACCGCGACGCCGCGCGCCCGCGCCAACGCCTTCACCGAGGGCTTCGTCAAGATCCTGGCCGAGGCCAAGAGCGACCGCGTGCTCGGCGGCCACATCGTCGGCGCCGACGCCGGCAACCTGATCCACGAGATCGCGCTGGCGATCGAGTTCGGCGCCTCGGCCGAGGACCTGGCGCGCGCCACCCACGCCCACCCGACGCTGAACGAGGCGGTCAAGGAGGCGGCGCTCGCCGTCGACGGCCGGCCGCTCCATATCTAGCGGCGGGCCGATTCGCCACTTCGTCACCGTCGCCGTCGGCGCGGTGGTCGGCGCGTTGAGCGCGGGCGGCATGATGCTGCTGTTCCTCGACTTGCGAGAGGAATCGCGGCCGCAGCCTCCACCGGCTGCCCATATGTCGCCGCCCAAGGAGCCAACTGCCGGGTCGGCCGGGCCGGCGCCGTCACTGCAGCTGCCGGTGGGGCTATTCGCGCCGACCAACGACGAAATCCTCGCCAACTTCATCAAGGTCGCCTTCGGCCGCGAAGGGGGCGACGTCGACGAGACACGCAAGCTGCACAAATGGGCCGAGCCGATCCGCATCGGCCTGGTCGGCGAGGCCGCCGGCCGCTTCCGCCGCCAGGTCGAGACCCATGCCCGCCATCTCGCCTACCTCACCGGCTGGGACATCGAGCCGGTGCGCGGCGGCAAGGCCAACATGGCGGTGATCTTCACCGATGACATCGTCGACGACATCCTCGGCAAGCACCGCCAGGTCGCGCGCTCCTTCTTCCAGAGCGACGAGGAGATGGAGCGCATTGTCGGCCGCCACCGCGGCAAGAGCATCTGCTACGGCGCGGTCGCCATTCGCGGCGGCGTCATTCGCGGCGCGCTGGTGGTGATTCCGCCCGGGCGCGACAAGTCGACGGTCTGGCAATGCATCGTCGAGGAGATCACGCAATCGCTCGGCCTGTTCGCCGACTTCGACGACATCTCCTTTTCCATATTCAACGACACGAGCCCCTGGGTCGACTTGACCGAGCAGGACCAGCTCATGCTGAGGATCCTCTACGACCGGCGGCTCAAATCCGGCATGCTGGCGCGCGAGGCGCGGCCCATCGTGCGCCAGATCCTTGACGAGCTCAGGCCGGGGAGTTGACCCCCGCGGCTCAGTCGCGGAAGTTCACGTATTGCAGCGGCTGCTCGATCTTGAGGCCGCGCACGAGTTGGATCGCCGCCTGCAAGTCGTCGCGCTTCTTGCCCGAGACGCGCAGCTCGTCGCCCTGCACCGCCGCCTGGACCTTGAGCTTGGCGTCCTTGATGGCCTTGACGATGGTCTTGGCCGTCTCGCGGTCGATGCCCTGCCGGATGACGGCGCGCTGGCGCAGCATGTTGCCGGCGGCCTTCTCCTCGGCCTGCCAGTCGAGCGCGGCGGGGTCTAGCTTGCGGCGGACGAAATAGCCCTTCACCAGCTCCTGCATCTGCTTGAGCTTGGGCGCGTCGTCGGCCAGCACCACCAGCTCGCCCTCGGCCCGCTCGACCGCGCTCTTCGAGCCCTTGAAGTCGAAGCGGGTGCCGATCTCGCGCATCACGCCCTGGACGGCGTTGTCGACCTCGGCGAGGTCGATCTTGGAGACGATGTCGAAGCTGGGCATGGGCCGGTCCCCCGTATCTGCGGCCGCGCCGGTGAAGCGGGCTTCCGGGAAGCATTGTCGCTAACCCTCGCACTTCGACGAGCTCAGTACGAGGGTGAGCGGTTCGGAGATGCGGGCCTCACCCTGACCCCGTCGAAGGGTGAGGTCAAGCGGGCGAAGGGTCTCCGCCAACATCGAGCGGGCTGATTTCGTGCCGCGGCGCGGCGCTTGCGCTAAGCTCGCGCGCCATGAGGGGGCTGCCGCTCGTCTTCGCCTTCGCCGGCATCGAGGTGCTGGCGCTGATGCCGCTGGCCGGCTTTCCCGGCCTGGTGCCGGTGTTCATCGACGCCTGGGGCCTCAGCAACACCGAGGCCGGCTGGATCGGCGGCATCTTCTTCCTCGGCTACATGCTGGTGGTGCCGTTCCTGATGGCGCTCACCGATCTGGTCGACGCCCGCCGGGTGCTGGTCTGGGGCTGCGCGGTCTCGGCGGCGGCGAGCTTCGGCTACGCCCT